>DAMAVY010000001.1:0-2743 GCA_032077725.1 Clostridium sp.
CCCTATTACATAATTTCCTTCTAAAGAACTTGGATAAATCCAATTTTCAATCTTCCCATCAAAAATTATTTCATCCTTTTTTGATTTATGTGTTCCAATAAACCCTTTGGGTTCAAACTGAAGTTGATATTTTTTCCCATCTGCAAAAGTGCTATCACATATTTCTTGTTTCGTTTCATCTCCATAATCCAAAATAACTCCAAATTTAACATCAGTGGACATTGGAATTGATACCTTTGCACTGTAGTTTTTATTTTCATCTAATATACCAGGAACAGTTATGATTTCTCCATCATCACAAGTATAAGTAAAATAGAATTTTAAATCTTCCGTGTATATCTTTGGAGTTCCTTTAAGAGTAAAGTTAATAGACTTCTTTTCTTTATCCATGCCTTCTTCAAAATAGTTAAACTCACTTATAATACTTCCTTGCTTTTTTAGAATTCTTTCTATTTCACCGCTTATACCACCTATTGAAGCATTTGTATTATTAGACATACTATAAATATCATTTTTCATACCTTCTAGAGTATTCTGAAGGTACTTTATTTTTATCAAACCATAAATGTTAAATAATATCAAAACTGCAAAACCTATTATAATTCTTTTTATTACCTTCTTATCTACATCTACTAATTTTTCTTCTTCCACTTTAATCTCCTTCCTAACTAATTTTCTTCCCACCTATATCAAAAACCCTTAGTTCCATGTTACCCCTCCCCATTAATTATAACCCATTATCCAATTATATCAAATTTAAGAAACATATTACATAAAATTGTGATATTAATTTAAATAAAACAGCCAATCTTTTGTTATAACATAAATTACATGTCGCCAACATGTAAGATGTAATAAAATTATTGTCACAGCTAATATACATATATACATAAAAAACTGTACAAACATCTGCACAGTTTTTTATTAGGCTAAATTATCTCTAAATTGGCATAAAAATATTAAATAACTACATTTTCTTCAGTTGAATCTCATAAATTTGCTGCACAGTCTTTATGAAACTTTATCGTTTTCGTCATTACCGCCTTGCATTCCCCATATCTGTCTCATTTCATCACAGTTATCAAGTAACTCATCCAAAGTTCCTTCCCCTTCTATTCTTCCGTCCTTCATTACTACTATTTTATCTGCATTTTTAAGGGCTACGTGTCTACTAGAAATCACTATGGCTGTAATATCCTTTTTGTTAAACATTCTATCCCACAAATTTATTTCTGTTTCTATGTCTAAGGCACTGGATATATCATCTAATATATATAATTCTGATTTTCTTGCAAACATACGTGCAAGGGCAACTCTTTGTCTTTGTCCTCCTGAAAGCTTAACCCCCTTAGATCCTACTATTGTTTCTACTCCAAAGTTAAAATTCTCAATATCCTTCTCTAGTACTGCCGAGTATATTGATTCATTAAGGTTTTCTCCATTTTCCTCTAGTCCTAAAAGTATATTATTTTTTAAAGTGTCACTAAATAAATTAGGGCTTTGAGATGTATAAGTACTTACAGGAGGTGTGAAAAATTCACTATTATCCTTTACTTCATTGTTGTTCCAATAAACCTTACCTTTATCCTTTTGTAATAATCCCAGAATTGTTTTTACAAGGGTAGTTTTCCCTGAACCTATTCTTCCCGTAATAACAACAAATTCTCCTTTGCTAACTGTAAGATTGATATTTTTAATTCCATTTATATCATTATACATATAGGTTAAATCTTCAATTTTTAATTCTTCCAGTGGTTTATAGTTATTTCTTATTGAAGGCTTAGGTAATTCTCCCTTAAAGTGAAGTGAATTGTGCTCTAATAGCTTCTCCTCGCTATTAGAGCCAAGGAGCATAAACATTCTTTTAAAAGCTACCCCACCTTGCTTATATCTAGCTACAACTTCTCCAAAGAAGCCTGCAAAATCAGCTACAAAGTCTAGGTAGTATACAAATAGTGAAAAGTCCCCTACTGAAAAACTTCCTGAAACCATATATTTTCCTGCTAAAAGCAAGATAAAGCCTGTACCAATATTCACTGTATTATCATAAATGCCATCCATAACGCTTACAAAAACTTTATCTTTCACCATAGACTTATGTCTTTCTTTGTTTAAACTATTTAAGTTATCAATTATATACTTTTCACTGCCAGAAACCTTAATTGCTTGTATTCCACCAAAGATTTCCCCTATGGCTCCAGATACCTCCCCTGTGGATTCTCTAGCAGCGCTTCTATATTTCTCAATATATTTCATGGTTTTTTTAGCCAGCCCCATAACAATAACCAATGGTGCAAAAACTAGTAATGTGATTTTTGCATTTATGCTGAGTAAAATTACTAAAGCTACTATGGCAAAAATGCCATCGCCAAACAAATCAAGAGTGTAGCTAATAGTGTCTTCAATTTCTCCTATGTCATCTCTAAAACAATTCATAGTCTCACCCAAAGAATTATGACTTCCACTGGAAGTATTATTTATTATACACTCAAGTAGATTACGTCTAAGTAATGCACTCATATTAAATCTATGGACAGCATCTATTTCTCCACCGATTCTTATGATAAGGGATCTGACTAGAGCTACCACTATAATAAGTGCCATTAAACCCGCGATTTCACTATTTATTTTTCCGCTAGCTTCCAGAGAATCAAAGAACTTTTTAGTTATTAATCCAGGAATCAGTGGAAATACATGAATAATCATCCATAGAATACAATCTATAAAATATAGCCATGGTCTG
>DAMAVY010000001.1:2753-11697 GCA_032077725.1 Clostridium sp.
TTATTTTTAGTCATTATACTAGCACCTCTTCCATGCCTTTTTGTAGCAGACTGAAGAATTTAGAACTTTCATCTATACATAGTTTTTTCCTATCTCCAAATTCTACTACTGACCCTTCTTCTAAAATTAATATATTATCAGCTCTCTCCACAGTGCCTAACCTATGAGCAATTATAATACATGTCCTGTCTTTTAATAGCTTGTTTAGTGCGTTATCTATGAGACCTTCAGTAATAGGATCTAGCTTTGAGGTTGCCTCATCTAATATTATTAGCTTAGGATTTTTAAGAAATACTCTTACAAAAGCTAACAGCTGTGCTTCTCCTGCAGATAATCCACTTCCCCCATTATCAAGGATTGTGTCCAGTCCACCTTTTAGATTTTTAAGCCATGGCATTAGTCCAATGTCATTTATTATGCCAAGAATAACTTCATCATCAATACTGGGGTTAAACATTGTTAAGTTATTTCTCACCGTGGTATGAAATATTTGCACTTCTTGAGTTACATAGCTTATATTATCCATCAAAGCTTCTTCACTTAAAGTTTTTATATCTTGTCCATTAAATTTAACGCTTCCATTACATGGATCATATAATCTTACTATAAGTCTAGCTAATGTAGTTTTTCCACTTCCTGTATGACCCAGGATTCCTAGTACATTATTTGAAGGAATATTAAAATCTATATCCTTTAAAACTTGCTCTCCATCCTCATAACTAAAATTAACACTATTTATGTCCACTCCTATAGAACAACTATCCTCTAAGTTATTATGTCCAAACTCAATATTACTTTTAGTATTCAAAAGTTCTTTTACTCTCTTTATACTAGCTTCAGCCTTTTGAAGCTGCTGCAATTGTGTTCTAATTTCTTCAAGAGGATTTATCATTAATTCTGTATAATAGAAAATTAAATATACAGTACCAAATGATATACGTGAATTCCCATAAAGGTATGCTGAAAGTAATAATGCTGCAGCATTTCCTATCCCAAACACAATTAAATTAGCAATCCACATATAATAGTATCCTAGAGTTGCTTTTACTTTTGTAGGTAGCATTACTTTATAGAGTTTGTATAAACTATTCATGGCATAAGATTTTGAGCCACAGGTATTTATATCTTCAACACTTGTAACTTGCTCTCCTAAAAAGCCATAGAATTTTCCGTTATTATCTCTTTCTTTTTGCCAGTAAATAGAAGCCTTCTTTTCAATATACTTCATGGTAGCCATGGCAAGTATAGCAAAGCCACTTAAGGTAATTCCAATTCTTATGTCTTCTTTTAATAAAAGAACAAGAATTCCCATAAGTAAACATATATTAGTTAACAGTTCTAACATGAAGGTAGAGAAAAAACCGAATAGCGCATTTATGTCTCCATCTACCCTTTCAATCATTTCTCCCGATTGATGTTTCTTATGGAAACCCATATCTAACTTAATGCAATGATCTATTAAATCTACTCTTAAGGAATTAGTTGCCCTCCACCCTATATTTTCACTGATATAGGTAGATATAATTTTTAGAACTTGTCCAATAATTCCAAAGCCAATAAATAATAATGCTGCTATTAATAAATTATTGCTCTTCTCACTTGTCCCAACAGCATCAATAAAATATCGCAATATTTGTGGATTAACCAGCTGCAATCCAACACTTAAAATTAACATTAGTAGTAATATGATTACACCACTTTTTTGCTTTTTTAAATATTTATATAAAAGTCCTAAGTACTCTCTTAATGGTAACTTCATATGTTTTCACCTTCCTTTTGTTTATTTTCTAACTCCATACCTAAATTTATATAGTGGAGGAATACTATTAATAAATAGTAATAATATAGGTGCACTATAGATTAGCCTTGGTATTTTATAGGCTTTAAGGTAATTATAGTCTACTGAAACACACTAAAAAAGATAATTAACATTTCTATATTGTTTTTTACACAAAAAAATTACCTATCTTGCTTAAACAGGATAGGTAATTTTATTCTTAGTAGACGAAATCTAAAGATTAAAGCTTAATTTCTGCTGTTACTTGCAGTACACATCTCAGAGTCAACAGCTAAAACTATAGCTAAAGATAAAATTTCATCTTTTTCATTAAAGATATCAAGTGCATAACTATCTCCCCAAGTGAACCATTCTTTGCTCATGGTCATAATTGGGTTGCCTTCATCAATCAAAGTATATTCATGACTAAAAGCATCTCCTTCTAATTCTATAGATGTTCCTTCCACATAATACCTTTGCGCTAAAAAAGCTAGCTTCTTCACTAAATCTCCAACTTCAATTCCCTTTACGGTAATTTCGAAATGTGGCATAAAAGTAAACAACTTTTGCCTAATATATCCAACCTCCATATTATTCTTATCATAAATATGAAGCTTATGACCCATTGTAAACATTTCACCTTCTACAAAATACTTATCTTCCCCGGCTTCATCTTTAACTACAAATCTATCAGTGAACGAAAATACTTTTTGTTTAATATATAACTTCATATAATTTCCCCCAATAATTATCAATTAATAATATTATTATCTCATGTTTTCCCATATTTTAATACATTTTTTTTTAATAATGTATATTTTATGCATAGACCATTAACCAGGTACACTGAGTAAACTCTCATAATATATTATACCTGTAGACCTGTATATACTTACAACCTCATATTACTAAAAAAGTATTTAATAAACTTCTTCTAAATGATACAATCTACATACATATAATTAATAATATGTAATATTTTATCAAGGATGTGTATGATTAAAGTATGAATAATTTGAATAAGAAACCTATTAAAAGAAGTAAACTTCGATCCTTTTGTGGCGAATTATACTATAGAACTAGAAAATATACAGAATGGTATTGTTCACGGAAAAAATATAGCAAAGAAAAAAATTATGAAAACTTGGATAATATAATTTTTACCCACAGAACACCACTATATAGAAAACTTAAAGATGTGGATATGTGGATTCAAGAAAACAAGGTAGAAAATTTATCCCTAGCGACAAAACAATTAGACGGGGTAGTCATCATGCCTGGAGAGTGTTTTTCCTACTGGAAACTCATGGGAAAACCTACTGCTAAAAAGGGTTATAAACCTGGTATGCAAATTGGATCTAAAGGGACTGTTAATACTAGTATAGGCGGAGGACTCTGTCAATTATCAAACTTAATTTATTGGATGACTTTACATACTCCTCTTACCGTAATTCATAGATATCGCCATAGTCATGATATATTTCCAGATTCTCATAGGACTCAACCCTTTGGATCTGGCGCTACCTGTCACTATAACTTCTTAGACCTAGAGATAAAAAATGAAACACCTTATCCCTATCAGCTTAGGGTTTATTTAACCAATATTGATTTAGTTGGCGAGTGGAGGTCTGTAAGTAGCTGTGACTATAAATATGAAGTCTATGAAAAAGAACATTCTATGACTCCCAGTGGTTTTGGTGATTATATTAGAAACAATGTGATTAATAGAAGAGTATTTAATTTAAAAAATGAATTAATCTTAGATGAATACATTACCGAAAACCATGCTTATATGGTTTATGATCCTTATCTTGAATAAATTTCTAAAAATAAAGCCATGATAGAAAATTCTACCACGGCTTATATATTTACTTTTATTTTATTCCCTTAGCTTTTAATTTTTCTAGCATATCTGTTGTCATTTTAGCTAGGTCATATTCAGCTTTAAAGCCCCATTCTTCTTTAGCAGCAGTTGGGTCAATTGAATTTGGCCAAGTGTTTGCAATTCCTTGTCTTACTGGGTCTACATCATAAGACATTTCAAATCCTGGAATGTGCTTTTTAATTTCTGCAGCAATTTGTTCTGGTTCGAAACTCATTGCTGTTATGTTGAATGCATTTCTATGCTTTAATTTGCTTGGATCTGCTTCCATTAAAGTAATGATTGCATTTATAGCATCTGGCATATACATCATATCCATGTAAGTTCCTTTACCTATGAATGAAGTATATTTACCAGCTTTTAATGCTTCATAATATATGTCTACTGCATAATCTGTAGTTCCACCACCAGGTAGTGCTTCATAAGAAATAAGTCCAGGGAATCTTACTCCTCTTGTATCAACACCAAATTTAGTGTAGTAATAATCACATAATAACTCTCCTGATACCTTAGTTACACCATACATAGTATTTGGTCTTTGGATAGTATCTTGAGGTGTATTATCTTTAGGAGTAGATGTACCAAATGATCCTATTGAACTTGGAGTAAAGAACTGACATTTTAATTCTCTAGCAACTTCAAGAGCATTTACAAGTCCTCCCATGTTTAAATTCCATGCAAGTTGTGGTTTTGCTTCTGCTACTGCGGAAAGTAGTGCAGCAAGATGAATAATAGTATCAACTTCATATTTTTTAGCTAATTCTAAAAATTTATCATAGTCTGTTACATCTAGAATTTCAAAAATTCCGCTTTCAACAATACGATTTCCTTCTGGCTTTCTGATATCTGTAGCTACTACATTATTTACGCCATAAACTTCTCTAAGCTTTGTAACAATTTCCGTACCTATTTGTCCTAAAGATCCACTAACTAATATTTTTTTCATATTAAATTCACCCCATCTAAATATTTAATGTAACTCCTTCTCATATGCATTCGAATGAGTAAGTTCGATTAGCCAAATTAAAATTTGGATTCTCACTTATGATTATTTTATTAAGCCCATTTCTCTTCCTATTTTTGCATATATTTCAATAGCCTTATCTAGCATTTCTTTTGTATGAGCTGCTGATGGCATGTTTCTAACTCTTGCAGTTCCTAGTGGTACTGTTGGGAATACTATTGCCTTAGCGTATACTCCCTCTTGATATAAACGTTTACTAAATTCTTGAGCTTTAGCTGCATCTCCTATAATACATGGAGTTATTGGAGTTTCACTATGTCCAATATCAAATCCTAATCCTTTTAATCCTTTTTTAAGGTAATTTCCATTTTCCCATAACTTTTCGTTAAGCTCAGTGCTTTCAGTTAATATATTTATAGCTTCAATACAAGCACCTGCTGATGCTGGAGTTAATGAAGTTGAGAATAGGAAAGGTCTGCCTCTAACCATTAACCAGTCGATAAGATCCTTAGTTCCTGCAACATATCCTCCAACTACACCTATAGCTTTAGAAAGTGTTCCTATTTGGAAGTCTATTTTATCAGATAATCCAAAGTGATGAACTGTTCCAGCGCCTTTTCCAAGTACTCCTGAACCATGAGCATCATCAACATAAGTTATTAAGTCAAATTCTTCTGCGATTTTAACAATTTCAGGAAGCTTTGCAATATCTCCATCCATTGAGAATACGCCATCTGTGATAACCATTATTTTTTCATATAATCCTGATTCTTTTGCTGCTTTAGCTTTAGCTCTTAAATCTTCCATATCAGAGTGCTCAACTCTTATAATCTTAGCTCCTGATAATCTGCATCCATCTATGATTGATGCATGATTTAAAGAATCTGAAAGTATTGCATCTTTTTTATTCATTACTGCAGATATAGCAGCCATATTACAGTTAAATCCTGATTGGAATGCTACTGCAGCTTCAGTATGTTTGAAACCAGCTAATTTTTTTTCTAGTTCTATGTGTATGTCTAATGTTCCATTTATTGTTCTAACAGCTCCTGCTCCAACGCCATATTTCTCTGTAGCTTTTATTGAAGCTTCCATCATTCTCTTATTTGTTGCAAGTCCTAAGTAATTGTTTGAAGATAAGTTTACTAGTTTTTTTCCTTCAATTTCTATTACAGGTCCATTTTGTCCTGTAATAACGTTGATTTCATTGTAAAGTCCCTTACTTTTAAGATCCTCTAGATTTACCTTAAGGAAATTTTCTAAAGATTTGCTTCCCATATGATTACCTCCATATTTTTATTATATTAATACACAAATAATTTAAAAAAGTATCACAGTATATTATTATACTTGACAGTATATTTATACTCCTAAATATACATTTTTTCAATGATTACTTAATTAAATTATTTGTACATTTTTTCATTTGCCCAAAATAAAATATTATTAACAAAACCCCAATAACATTTCTACTTGTATACTCCTCTGTATGTTTCTGGCAGAAGTGTTGCTATTGATTTCATAACATTATTCATGGCTCTTTCATTATACTCATTTTTATCTTCATCAATTTCCTTCTCTGGAAGTGAAATTGCCTCTCCAAATCTAACAATAACATTTGCAGACTTGAAATTTTCCCCTCCCATATCGTCATCATTTATAGGTAAAAATTTCTCAGTACCTGTAATGCCGATAGGAACTATTTTAGCCTTAGATAACTTTGCCATTAGCAAAAGACCTTTTTTCCCTTCTAACATGGAACCACTTCTACTTCTAGTCCCTTCTGGAAATATCATAATGTTTCCTCCAGCTTTTAACTTCTTCACTATTCTGCTTATGGCATCTTTGTCTGCTGAATTAGGTTTTATAGATATAGTCTTCATAATTTTAAATCCATTTTTAGTGAAATCGTTATCAGTAAGTTTTATCCCTGCTATAAATGAAGGATCAAATGCCTTTAATACCTCATTAAGTATAAGCCCATCCGCATTACTAAGATGGTTACATATAAATATAATTGGACCCTCTATATTTTTAATCTTGTCATATCCTTCAACTTTCAAATGAGCATACTTTTTTATTGCCGACTTCACATAAAGTCTCGTCACTTTACTAGAAATGCCATTTGGCAATGTATCCAATAATTTAACCAATATATCTCTTTTCATATAAATCTCCTTTCTAAAATCAAGACTTAATAATTCTTAGTCATGAATTATTTAAAAAGTCTATCATAATATTCTTTTATATAAGGTGATGTAATATTCTTCTTAATTTCATCCCTATCTTCTTTATATTTTAAATAATAATTAATAAGTCCATTTCTTATTAATAAATTTTTACCTCTCCATCCGCAAGAATGGTTTATATATTTATCCTTAAAGACCTTATTATCTAAACTTATAAGATTCACCAAGTCAACAGTATTCATATAATCCCTAGGTAAAAATTCTTTTATAGGTGAAACTGCTGCCTTTATATTATGTGGACATATTTTTTGACAATTATCACAGCCAAAAACTTTACCTTTAATGAGTAATAATTCACTATCCACTAAGTGTTTTTTCTGTGTTAAATACGACACACATATATTAGGATTAAATCTTTTACCATCTTCTATTATAGCACTTGTTGGACACTTTTCCATACACAAATTGCATCCTCTACAACTATAATCCTTAGATTTATCCTCCTCTAATTTTAGATTTGTTATTATTTCTCCCAAAAATACATAGGATCCATATTTTTCTGTAATAAGTGTATTATTTTTACCTATAAATCCGACCCCACATAATGCTGCAATATATCTCTCAGGCAATGGATTACTATCCACAAATCTTTGAGCTTTTCCGCCTAATGATTCAATAAATTCACATATCGTTTTTAGATATGCTCCAACAATTTTATGATAATCCAAGCCTCTTGTATACATAGAAAAGCTACACTCATCTTCCAAATCTTCAAAGTAATAAGGAAAAGCTATTGATATGATGGTTTCTCCATCCTCCATTAAGAGCTTTGGATTAATCTTTTTTTCTATATCCTGTTCTTCAAATTCATTAAAAAGATTACGTTCCTTCCGAAGAGCAAAATATTCCTGTAATTCATTAAATTTTCTACATCTAGTAAATCCAATAGTATCAAGTGATAACTCTTTTGCAAACTCGATTATTTTTTGTTTTTCATTCATATTTTCTCCATTATTTTGAAGTATTAGTCTTGCAATTTGCTTATATACTTTGCAGCAAATTTTCCTGCAATTCTTCCTTCATTCATCACATTTTCCACTGAATTATAACCACTAATAACTGTTCCGCAAGCGAATATTCCCTTTTGAGAACTCTCCATAAATTTTGAAGTACGTATGCCTCCATTTGTCCCATTTACACATATTCCACATTTTTCTGCTATAGCTGTATCTGGTTTTAAATTCATACATAATACCAAGGTATCACAATCTATATACTTGCTAGTACCCTCAATAATATTATTATTCTTATCAAGGTGTACTATATCTACTCCAGTTACCCTATCGGTACCATATATTTTTACTACTCTATGATTAAAGAGCACCGGCACTTTAAAATCCTCAACATATTCCTTAGATTTACTACTTAATGCTCTTATATGATCACCAGTTTCTATCATACTTATTACTGTAGCTCCCTCTAATATAAGGGTTCTTGCTGTAAGCATACCTATATCGTCAGAGCCCAATATAATACATTTTTTCCCAGGAAGTACCCCTTTTCTATTTATATATTTCAAAGTAGAGCAGGCAGTTGTTATTCCTGTCATACCATAGCTTAAAATATTTTTATACCCAAAAGGTCTCTCTCTAGAACCCATAGCAAGTATTATAGCTCTTCCCTTTATGTAGCTTATTCCTTCTTCAGCATTTACCAAAGTCACTTTTTTATCCTTTTTAAGTTCTAATACTGTGGTATCACACTTAATTATTACTCCTAGTTCTAATGCTTCTCTAGTTAATTTAGAAATCAATTCAGGAATAGCAAGATTTTCTCCTTTATTTTTATAATAAAAGCCCATATGAACACAAGAATTCATCCCGCCACCTGGCTCTACATCCCTATCAATTATTATTACACTATCCGCACCTCTATATTTAGCTTCTATTGCAGCCATAAGACCACTTACCCCTGCACCTATAACTATTAAATCAATAATCTCCATAAGTAACCTCCCTATAAAGACAAATAAAATCATTTAAGTTTATTATACTACCTTTTTTATTTTTTATCATTATCTGCTAACCTTCGTCCATCTATTGAGCCAAAATACCAGAGCAAAACTGAATATA
>DAMAVY010000001.1:11707-33741 GCA_032077725.1 Clostridium sp.
ATAACTACAATTGCAACAAGTATATTAACCTTTACTTGATCTCCGCTCTCAACTGCAAAATATATAGCAATAGGGATGGTTTGAGTTTTCCCTGGAATATTGCCAGCTACCATGAGACTTGCTCCAAACTCTCCTAAAGCTCTTGTAAAGGATAATATAATACCACTAATAATACTTTCAAAGGCGATAGGAATCACTATGTGAAAAAATATATAATTTTCACTAGCTCCAAAGATTCTAGCTGCTTCAATGTAGGTAA
Source organism: Clostridium sp. (assembly GCA_032077725.1). Classification (GTDB taxonomy): domain Bacteria; phylum Bacillota; class Clostridia; order Clostridiales; family Clostridiaceae; genus Clostridium_J. Next base: position 11,967 of record DAMAVY010000001.1, read on the forward strand.
TATCCACATTTAAAAATCCGGCCTTGGCGCTTTGATACATTAAAGGTAATGCCACAATGGCAGCACCAACTGCAGCTCCTTGCCATGTAAATACTAAAGTTGATCCAAAAAAATAGGTCATTAACCTACCCATTAAGCCATTCTTTCCCATAAAAAGTAGTAGTCCATATCCTACTACTGTAGGAGGAAGACACATTGGCAAAAGTATAACAGTCTCTAAAAAAGACTTTCCTTTAAAATTATATTTAGTAAATATCCATGCTAATATAATTCCAAAAGTAAAAACTATTATTGTTGCGGTAAAAGCTACTTTTAACGAAATAATAATTGGCATTAAAATTGACACCTTCATGTCTCCCTCCTTAATCTTTAACTTGATCTAAAGCCGCATTAATTAATTTGCCTTAAAATCACATTAATTAATTTGCCCTAAAGCCGTATTTAGTTAAAAGTTCTTTTCCTTCTCTACTGTTTAAAAATTCTAAAAATCCCTTAGCTTTCTCTTTAACTTTAGAGGTTTTTATTACTCCCCCTGGATAAATAATTTTCTTATGACTTGCAGTATCAAAGGTAGTTACTATGGTGGAATTTTCTATATGCATTGCATCAGATTTATAAACAACTCCACAAACTGCCTCACCCATTTCTACATAGTTCACAACCTGTGTAACATCCTTAGCAAAAACAATCTTATCCTGAATTAAATCCCACTTATTATAATAAGTTAAAGCTTCCTGTGCATACTGTCCTGCTGGTACGGATTTAGTTTCTCCTATTGATATATACCCCTCCAAGTCATCTAAATCATCTATAGATGTTACTTTGTCCTTGTATTCATTATTTACAATAAGGACAAGTTCATTTTCTACTATATCTTTCTTACTTCCTTCTTCTATAAGACCTTTATCTTCAAGTGCTGTGAATTGCTTTTGTCCTGCTGAGATAAATATATCTGCGGTTGCACCTTCTTCAATTTGCTTTTGAAGAGAACCGGTCGCTCCAAAATTGAAGGTAAGTTTAACATTATTCTTACTCTCATACACTTCCTTTATCTCTTCCATAGACTCCCTAAGACTTGCCGCAGCAGAAATTATTATTTCTATCTTTGGGGCCTTAGTTTCGCTATTGCCTTCGATTTTAACAGTTTCACCCTTTGAACATCCTACTAGTGTTGTTGTTAATATGATCATAGATAAAAAAACACTTATTTTTTTCAATTAATCTCCTCCAAATGTAATATTTTATCATCTCATTATACATTTATTTTTATATACTTTAAATTATAAAATACCTACTTTTTCCAACTAAACTCCTCTTATTTCTATGTTTTATTTTCTTTTTATCCATTTATTGTAATTTAATTTATTCTAAATAATTCTTGCGCATATTTTTTACCTTAATTTGCTTATTAGGTTCTTAACCAATACTTTCAAATGCATTCTTCAAAATCCCCTGGTTTAAAATATTTTAGTATGAATGGTTTAAACTGAGTATTAACAAATACGTTCTAATAATTATTTAAATTTAGACATAGGTTAATTGTGAATATAAAAAAGGAATTCACCTATTTAACTAGGCAAATTCCTTTTTTTAATTACAATCATACACTTCCATGTAATTATTATCTTCTATTTTAAACATCTTTTCAATATCTTCAGTTATCATATCATTGATGTCCTTATCTGTGGTAAATTTGACTCCAATTCCGCAATTAGAACTAAGTTTTCTTGGCACTGGCATAGTTTCATTGGTTATTTCAAGACTATTTAAATATCTATGATATTTTATAGCTCCTGAATGAGTGAAAAAAACTCCCATAAACTGCATATTATTTAACTGCCTCTATTAAGTAATCTTCCCCAACCTCTGAAACTATTGCTTTAAGTCCGGAATTCTTAATAAATCTTGAAACATTTTCTTTAGCCACATTATTATCAACTAATATTTGAAATCCATCACTATTTTCTTTTAATGCCTTTTTAGCCATTAAAACGGGTTGTGGACAACTCATTCCTCTTCCATCTATCTTAATCAACAGAAACACCACCCTTGCTTTCAGTTTTATTTGTACTAATATTGAAAGATTTGTTCATACAGAAATATGAAATCAGAAGTAATACTGCAATTCCTATAAATACTGCTATCTTTCCATTTCCAGTAGGACCTTTTGCAGATGAAGCAAGTCCAAAGTTATGAGCAAATGCTGCTCCAACAATCATTCCCATGATTGTAATAGCTGAATCTGCATTTCCTTCTCCTGCAAGTATTAATTGTCTTAATGGACATCCACCTAGAAGTACTGAACCCCATCCAGCAACAAACATGCCCATGAAATTCCAAACTACATCATTAAATGCTATTGGTTGTGCTTCAAAACCTAATTTAAAATAACCTAATGCTAAGTTGCCTATTAAAGCAACCACAAATATAGCTATGAAACCCCACATCAAATAAGTTTCTTTAAACATGATTAAATCTCTAATTCCACCTACCATACAAAGTCTTGTTTTTTGACACACAATGCCTACAATAAGTCCTGCTATTAATGATATTAATATAGGTGCATGCATTGATCCAGGTCCTTTTCCACTAAAGAATATAAATGCTGGTGCAGCTACAAGTAATGTAAGTAACATAACTGCTATAACTGGCATGGCATATCCTTCAGCACTATTTAAATTATAATTTCTCTTTAAGCTAAATCCTCTATTTAAGAACTGAATTCCAACAAATATTCCTACTGCAAATCCTAGTAATCCTATAACAGCATTTAAGTCACCACCAGCTAGTCTAAGCACCATTCTTAATGGACATCCTAGGAAAACTAATGCTCCTATCATAACAATAGCTCCAAGAATAAATCTTAAAAATGGTGAAGAACCACCTTTAGTTTTAAATTCTTTAGAGAACACTGCTATTATAAACGCTCCCAAAATCATTCCTATGACTTCTGGTCTGATATATTGTACAACTTCTGCTCTGTGTAGTCCTAGAGCTCCTGCTGTATCCCTTAAAAAACAAGCAACACATATACCCATGTTTTTAGGGTTTCCAAAATAAACCAAAGCTACAGATAATAAACCAATAATTCCTCCGGCAAAAATTATGCCTCTCTTTTCTTTCATGCTTTACTCCCCCTTATATCTTTTACCTTATACTTTATACTTATATTCTCATACAAACCAACATTACCATATAATCTACACATTGTTAAATTTTACTTACGGATAGTTCTTTCAGCATCTATTGAAAATCCAAATAGATGAATTTTTAAGTTATGAATTTATAATTACTATAAAGAGTGAATTTTCCTTTTCATTCTGATAAAATAAAGGAAAATGAAGATTTAAAATACGCAATATAGAATGGCTTGTACTTAGGAGGTATATTATGAAAAAAGTATATTTAGATAATGGTGCCACTTCCTTTCCTAAACCAAATTCAGTTATTGATACTATAACTAATTATATAGTTAATATAGGCGGAAACGTAAACAGAGGTAGTTATGATAGTTCCTTTGATGCTGAAAATATAGTATACGAAACTAGAGAGTTATTATGTGAACTCTTCAATTTCTCTAAGCCTGAAAATGTAATATTTACTAGTAATATTACACATAGCTTAAACCTTATTTTAAAAGGGCTTTTAAAGTCAGGGGATCACATTATAATATCCTCCATGGAACACAACGCCGTCCTACGCCCTTTAAACGCTTTGAAAAATAAAGGAATAGAGTATTCAATGGTGCCATGTAATTCTTTAGGTGAGCTAAATGTGGACAACTTACCTAAGTACATACAGCCTAATACTAAGGCTCTTCTAATGACCCACAGTTCCAACGTATGTGGAACTATTATGCCCTATGAAAAAATAGGAGAGTTTTGCAAGAAAAGCAACATCTATTTTATTGCTGACACCGCGCAAACTGCTGGAGTTGTCCCAATAGATATGAGAAAAATGAATATAGATATCCTATGCTTTACTGGTCATAAAAGTCTTTTAGGACCCCAAGGAATTGGTGGATTTTTAATAAATGACGAATTAGCTAAAATAACTAATCCACTTATAGAAGGTGGTACTGGAAGTTTTTCAGAGTATGAAACACAACCAGATTACATGCCAGATAAATTTGAAGCTGGAACCTTGAATATTCCTGGAATCTTTGGTTTAAATGCTGCTTTAAAATACCTAAAAGAAAGAGGTATTAATAACATCAGAGACCATGAAATAAAATTAACGGAGTTGTTTTTAGATAACCTTAAGATATTTGATGAAATAAAAATATTAGGAAGTTTGTCAGCTGAAAATAAAACTGCTGTAGTTTCAGTAGACTTTACGCAGGAAGATAATGGTGAGGTTGCACATATGCTTTCAAAAGACTACGGTATCTCTGTAAGATGTGGACTTCACTGTGCCCCTTCTGCCCATAAAACTTTAGGAACTTTCCCTAATGGTACTGTAAGATTTAGTTTTGGAGCCTTTAATACAGAAGGTGATGTTATTTATGCCATTAATTCTATAAAGGAAATAATTAATATATCAAAATAATTATTACGTATTTAAATATGCTTTAATATGAGGTAAAATAATGTGTTATGTTTATATTTTAAAATGTGGTGATAATTCATTATACACAGGATGGACAACAAATTTAGATAAAAGATTAAAATGTCATAATAGTGGCAAAGGGTCCAAATATACAAGATGTAGACTGCCTGTAGAGATAGTCTATTCTGAGAACTTATTAGATAAATCTTCTGCTCTAAAGAGGGAATGTGAAATAAAAAAATTATCCAGATACAAAAAACTTTTGTTAATTGAAGAAAACACTGTTAATAATTTTAAAGAAAAATAAAATTTAAATCTTCGATTTAGTTAATGGAACTTATGCAAATCTTTACTTGGAAATAAAAGTTACACATTGGAATATATATGCCAATGTGTTTCATACAAATAATATTATTAGCTTAATACTTAATTATGGGGGAATATATATGGAAAATAACAAATTACCTTTAGCTATAAAATTTAAGTGGATTTTTAGAATTGCCATAACAATATTGTTTTTTTATTATCTTATCACAAACAATGGTAACAATAACATAAATTATATTACTAATTGTATACTGATTTTATTTTGTTCCATCTTACCAGATGTAATATTAAAATTACTTAAAAGCAAGATGTCTAACTCTGCAGATTTATTCATTCAAATCTTTATATTTCTTTCTATGTTGCTAGGTAGAATGTATAACATGTATTCCATAATACCTTGGTGGGACTTATTTCTTCATTTTCTTTCAGGAATACTTCTTGGATTAATAGCCCTGGCTATCTTGAAGCCTCTTGTTGGTAAAGATATATTTAAAAATTTGCCACCATTATTTACAGCTATATATATTTTAATTTTTACTATTGCCGTAGCTGCTCTATGGGAATACTGGGAATTTGCTGGAGATAGGCTCCTAGGGTTGGATTCTCAAATGAATAGTCTTGTGGATACTATGACAGATATGCTAATGGGTACATTAAGCGGACTTATAATAACTATAATGTCATTTTTTCACTTTAAAAATCAATCATTTAAATTTTTAGATGACTTTGTAAATGCTTTTTCTAAATTACCTAAGGAAAATTAATAATAAAAAAACACCGTAGTTATTATAACGGTAACTACGGTGTTAAAATTTAGTATTATTTAATCACAAATCTGTAATCTAAGCAATTTCTGAATTTTTACCATTCATACTATCCTTAATCAACTTTCTCATAAGCTGTAACAAATTGTGAGTTGATTCTTTCTTATCAAATTTCATACAATTCTCTCTTATTTTAATTAACTTCTCCTCATCATTTAACAATTCTTCTACGGCTCGTGTACATTTATCACCTTTACCTATAGAAATTGACATATGATGATCTAAGAGGAACTTTGCATTTGCTTCCTCCTGCCCCGGTATGGCATCAAAGGTTATAAGTGGTAAGTTAGAAGCTAGCGCCTCTGATACAGTTAATCCACCTGGTTTTGTAATTAAAACATCTGATAGATTCATATACCTATGAACTTCATTAGTAAATTTAATAAGCTTAGTTGGTTTATTACTGTCCTTAATTTCCTTTTTCATATTGTTATATAATCTTTTATTATTCCCAGTAAGTACAATTATTTGAAAATCCATGGGAATTTGATTTATTTCTTTATATATTTTTTCTATATTGTATACTCCAAAACTTCCAGCCATAACAAGGACCGTCATTTTATTTTTACTTAGCCCTAATTCCTTAAGCAATACCTCTTTGTCTCTTTCATCTTGATGAAAAAAACCAGCGTAAACCGGAATCCCATAGGCGTGTATTTTTTCTTCTTTGACTCCTCTACTTACCATGTCCGCTATCATATCTTCACAAGCTACACAATATTCGTCAACATTAGGTTTTATCCAAGTATTATGAGGTGCATAATCAGTCATTATACAAACTATAGGAATTTTTATTTTGTTTTTACCCTTTAATATAGAAGTCATTTCTGTGCAAAACGGGTGCGTAGTTACAATTACATCAGGTTTAAACTCCTGTATCAATGGTAATAGCTTCTCTGAAAGACATATGATTAACTTTGTTACTAATGAAGTCAATATATTGGGCTTATCTGTTAATCTATATAATATTTTATATAATGGATTTAAATACTTTGCTAATATTATATACCCCTTGGTGACAAGTTTATTAACTATGTGGTTAATATATTCTAAGGTATCAACTACTTTTATTTTACTATTTGGTTCATTTTCTAAAATATATGATTCCAAGGCTTTTGACGCTTTAAGATGGCCTCCACCAGTAGACGCAGATAAAATAAGAATATTCATACTTACGTTCCTCTCTATCTATACTTCCTATTACTATTATGTAAAGCAAATTAACTATCTTATTTTACCACCCTTTTATTGTTAAGTCCATTTAATTAAAACCAATATCATTTAATTGGCTTGAGTATATTAATAAAGCATTAAACTTTTGGGATCTAAAATCCTACATTCTTGGATACAATGCTGAGATTTATTACTGCAAAAATATAAGGATTGCCCTCAACTATTTGTATAGTAAACTATAGATAATTTTAAATAGTTAAATAGTTATATAGTTATATAGTTGTTCTAAACATGTGGATTTGCGGTTTTTCCCTTACGTGTATTTAAAAACAACTTGCCTTCTGTACTTAATTTCGCAAAACGAAAAAGCCAGTAGAACCATTATCTACTGACTTTGTACTGGCAGGGGTAGTAGGGCTCGAACCTACGACCTACGGTTTTGGAGACCGTCACTCTACCAATTGAGCTATACCCCTTCATTACTCGTTTATTATATAATACAATAAACATAAAATCAAGAGATTTTTTTACAGAATTATTTTTGATATAGATACGTTATAATAAAAACTCTTCATGTTTAACTGAAATCACTATAATAAAAAGTAAATTTTATATTGTTAGTAACACGGAGAGATTTAATTATAATTGTATAACTCTTAATAAAGATAAGTTGTAGAATTTTCACATATAGAAACATTCAACATCTTATTATCTCTAACTTTTTTATAAGAACATAAGAACTCATTTAATTCATTATCAGTTAAATCTATCTTTATATAGCTCTTTAATATAACATTTTCATCTTGAAGAATTATTTCTAAGTCATTTTTACTATTCTTAATACCATATAGGGTAGAATTATTTATTTTAAGCTTTCCCTTGTATTTTTCTTGAAAGCCCATTACTTTTCTTGCATCTTCGTAGTCACCACTTAAATTATTAAGAGAAGGATCTATTCCCATAGATTTGATTTGGTCTTCTATGTCTTCACTTGACACTCCATATCTTTCCATAACCTTCTGTTGAATATTCTTGAATTTTTCTTCAGATATATTATTATCCTTCATATATTTCATTACTTCTCTAGTCATTTGCGCCATAGATAGGTTACCCTGTGCCATAGAGTAGTACATAGAATATATATATTCCTCAAACTTATCTACGTCTTTATCTGTTGCCTTATTTTTTAGTTCATTAAAATCTATTACATCACTAATTTTAACCAGCTCCTTGAATAAAATATTTCTTCTTTAACACAATCTATTCTAAATAATAGTTTCATGTTAAAGCCTTCAATGCCATTAATCTAAAACATCTAAATGTATAACTCACACTAATTAGTATATAACCTTAAAATACTTATGTTACCTATGAACAAGAGAATTTATTATTAAATAGTATATTACAAAAATATTTAAATTACTACTACTTATTTATAGCATTATAATATTTAATATTTGCTTAATATTTACTTAATATTATGTATAAATACCGAATACACAATTTAAATGTATTCGGTATAATAAAATTTCTATTGAATTTTAAATCCAGCTTGTTTTACCCTTTTAACTATTTCGTCTAAATCCTCTGTACATATTCTTATTACAATTTCTTTTACTTCAGTTACACTTTTAGGATCTACTACAACGAAGCTTATTATTTGTCCTTTATTTTCACTAATTATCTTTGATAATTTAGATATCTGTCCAGGTATATCATAAGCGATTACTGATAATCTTTTTCCTTTATTTAATCCAAATAACTCTGTGAATTGATGGAATATAGCATGATGAGTTACTATTCCTTGCATCTCACCTCTTTCATTTATAACGGGTACAAAAGAAATATTTTTAGTTTCTAGAAAATGTGCTGCTTCTTCAATTTCATTAAATGGAGTTATTGAAGGTATATCGGTTCTCATTACATTTTCAACTAAAAAATCTGATAATAAACATTGTCTCTCTATAGATTTTTCATAGTAGTATGTGTAAATCTGCTCCTTTGAAATTACTCCACAGAATTTATCTCCGTTTACAACGGGTATAGATAAAAATTTATTCTTATCCATAGTCTGAAGTGCTTCGCCTATAGTTACCTTTGGGGTTACCGTTACTAATTTTTCTCTAGATAGCATTAAGTTACTTACAAACATATTTTTTCCTCCTTATATACATTTTTATAATGTTAATAATATTATACAACATTTTATAGCTCCATGTTAGTATATTAAGTTATATATCGTTCAGAACATTTACCATCTTTACAATATTCAAAATTTTTTAACAATATATTTATGCTTAACGGTGTATACTCTACTTTGCAATTCTTTAATCTTTATAATTCTATACAATTCCGTTTAAAAATATGCTAAAATATTTCTATTAATATAATAAATTAACTTTGGGGGTAAAGATGTATATTAGTATGAAAAACATAGTTTCAACCCTGTCATTATCCTTAGATTTAACAGATAATGACTGGAATAAATTCGAGGATATTATTGATACTAAAACAAAAATTGATACATCAAATCATGAGTTTTCAAATCACTCCAAATGTACTTCATATATATCTTTAGAAATAGCAAGGGCTATAAATTTAAACGAGGACTCATATTTTAATTTATATATTGCATCTATGATTCATGATATTGGCACTCAAAATATATTTGATAGCTCACATGACTCAAGTTGGTATATTAAGAAACACTGTATTGAAGGTTCTGAAATGATTCAAAACATTCCTTCATTAATACAAGTATATGATATAATACGTTACCACCATGAAAATTATGATGGTAGTGGTTGCCTAAAATTAAAAAACTCTTTAATACCTATTGAAGCACAAATTCTTAGACTTGCAGACCTAATTGAAATTCAAACAGATTATTCAGCACCTTACTACACTGAAAAGGATAAACTTATAAATTGGGTAAAATCTCATAATGGAGTTTTATTCTCGCCACAAATTGTAGAAGGATTTTTAAAAGTCTCTGCTTCTGAGTATTTTTGGCTAAATCTTTTGAATGTGCCTACTATGGATTTCATATTAGATAATATCACACCTAAAAATGATATCTTAATCTCTCTATCTGAATTTGAAGCAATTGCAGATGTATTTGCAACCATAATAGATAATAAGAGTTCTTTTACAGCAGACCATTCTAAAAAGATTTCAACCCTTGCCTATAATGTATCAACACACATTTGTTACACTGAGGAAAAATGTTTAAAAATGAAGATTGCAGGTCTCCTTCACGACATTGGTAAACTAACCATTCCAACTAGTATATTAGATAAGAATGGCCCTTTAACAGAAGAAGAGTATTCTATAATAAAATCCCACCCCTACTATACTAAATTAATTTTAGATAAAATAGATAATATATCTGATATAAGTATGTGGGCTTCTTGTCATCATGAAAAATTAAATGGGCTCGGCTATCCTAGAATGCTTAGCGCAAAAGACCTTAGTGAAGAGTGCCGCATCATAGGAGTATGTGATATATACCAATCACTAACTGCAGATAGACCTTATAGAGACAGCATGTACATGTATCAAGCCTTTGATATATTAGACGATATGGCAGCTCGTAACTTGATTTGTAAAAAAGCAGTAAATTATTTGAAAGACACCCTAATATCAGAAGTAGAAAATATAACATAAAATATCTTGTTTTAATCAACATTATTATAAAATGAAAAGTAATTATACTATTTACTTTTCATTTTTTTTCTTTTAGGCTAAAATATTAATGAGGTGAATCACATGGAATTTGTAGTAAGTAACGTGGATGAATTAGATTCCCTAGGTATGCAGCTAGGGAAAATGTGCAACGCAAATGATATCCTATGTCTTATAGGAGACCTTGGCACTGGGAAAACTCATCTTACCAAAGGTATAGCAAAAGGACTTAATATTAAAGATAACATTACCAGCCCCACTTTTACAATTGTTAATGAATATGATGGAAGACTAAAACTATATCATTTTGATGTTTATAGAGTAAATGATCCTGACGAAATTGCAGCTATGGGCTTTGATGAATATATATTTGGGGATGGAGTTAGTGTAATTGAATGGGCTAATTATATTGAAGACTTAGTTCCAGAAGAAAGTTTAACAATAAATATAGATAAACTTCCAAATTTAGGAGAAACTTATAGGAAGATTACACTTACCTATACTAATAGTAGGTATGATTATATAAAGGAGTTGAAATTATGAAGATTTTATCCTTAGATTCTGCAACCGAATGCGCAACTGCAGCCATAACTTCCGACGATAAACTTTTAGGAGAAACAATAATAAATTATAAAAAGCAACATTCTGTAATTATGATGCCAATGATAGATGGTCTATTAAAAAACTGTGGATTATCCATCTCTGATATAGACGGATTTGCAGTTTCAAGTGGTCCTGGTTCTTTTACGGGTCTTCGAATTGGAATGTCCACTATAAAAGGGCTTGTTCAAGGAACTGAGAAACCATTTGTAGCAATAAACTCTTTAGATGGTCTTGCAAATAACTTATTTAATACAGAGGGGATAATTTGCCCCATAATCGATGCACTAAGAGGCAATGTATATACTAACTTCTATAGATTTGAAAACAATGAATTAGTATCTCTAGATGAGCCTAGGCTGCTATCTATGGAGGATGTAATAAGTAAGTGTAAAGACTTTGATGAAAAAGTTACATTCATTGGAGACGGCACACTAAAATTTAAAGAAATAATATTATCTTCACTCCCTAATGCTCAAATAGCACCTGGTCATCTTAATGTTTCTAAAGCATCATCTATAGGTTATTTAGGACTTCATCGTCTCATTAATAATGATAGTGATAATGTCTTAAGTACTGCTCCAGTTTATCTTAGACTATGCCAAGCTGAAAGAGAATATGAAGAAAGGGTTAAAAATCATGACTGATGTGACCATTGAAAGAATGAATTCCTTTAGCATCTTAGGTGTAAAAGAGATTTCTGACTTAAGCTTTTCAAATCCTTGGTCACTTCCTTCCATAGAAATGGAACTCCTTAATAAAAATGCAGTTTATATAATTGTTAAGCTAGGAAGTAAAGTTGTAGGATTTGGTGGCATGTGGGTTATCTTAGATGAAGGCCATATAACTAACATAGCCGTTCATCCTGACTTTAGAAGACATAACTTTGGTGATGTTATAGTTGAGAATTTAATTAAAGCCGCAAAGGATATAAATATTGCTGCTATGACTTTAGAGGTGAGATCCTCTAATATTGCTGCAATAACTCTTTATAAGAAGCATAACTTTTCTGTAGAAGGTGTTCGAAAAAACTACTATGAACACCCAAGAGAAGATGGATATATAATGTGGAATTACAATATTTAGTTTTAAAAAAGACGATGCAGAGGTTATCTGTGCATCGTCTTTTCTATTAGAATAATTTATGATATTTATATTATGAAACTTTACTTTTCGCAGATTGCATTGTTAAAGAGTTTTCTCTACTTATTAATGGTGATATTTTCTTATATGATGCAAAAGTTACTAATGATACCATTGAGCCTTTTATAATATTAAATGGAGTTATTCCTAGTACTACTATTCCTAAAGCACTACTAATATTCGAATTTCGTTTAGCTGCAAATCCTACAACACTACCCATACCGCCCATTATTTTAGCATAGAATGGAAGGAGTATATAGTAGTTAAATACTGCTCCTACGATAGTCATGGCTAAGGTTCCTAGAATTAATCCTATTATTGCACTTTTCTTAGTTTTATTTCTATGATAAATAAACGATGCTATAAATACGAAGGTTCCTCCAATTAAAAAGTTTGCTAGTTCTCCAATCCCAGCAGTAATAGTACCGTTAAATGCTAAGTTTAATAATATTTTTCCGCCTTCTACAATTACCCCCGCTACTGGTCCTAGTGCTAGTCCACCTATAAGTGCAGGTAAATCACTAAAATCCAGCTCTAGAAATGGTGGAAAGCCCGGTATTGGAAATTCAAATAGCATTAATACAAAGGCCATAGCTGTAAGCATAGAGATTTTAACTAGTCTGTTTACGTTTTTTGATTTGTTCATTTTTAATATACCCCCTAAATTTACTGCAAGCTTCATAGGGTTAGACACATCTTTTTAACTATACATAGTTAACTTTTTTTGATCAAATGCAGTATTTGAAATAACATCAAAAAAGCCCTGATTTTAAAAAAATCAGGGCAAATAACTTGCATCATTAAAATGATATATTCTACCTTCTTTCATCCAGACTATACTGTCGGCTTCGGAATTTAACCGAATCAGCCTTTCGGCTCGCGGGCTATACCGCCGGTGGGGATTCTCGCCCCGCCCTGAAGTGCATTTTTAATTTTTATTACAATATAATGTTATCACATTGCTTACTTCAAATCAATATATATTCATGGAAAAGATTGAAATTATTTCAAATTTGTATATCTAAGATTTATATTCATAAGATTTATATTAAATCTTTATCTTTCAATGATATATAATAACCATGGTATTTTCCCACCAACTCATAACTTAAATGGGAAGGTTCATAAGCACTAACTTCAATTTATTTCAGTTCAGCATCTTTCTTCATAGATAATGATATTCTATTTCTCTTTTCATCAATATCAATTACTGTAACTTCAACTACATCGCCTAGTTTAACCACGTCTAGTGGATGCTTAACAAATCTATCACTTAACTGACTCTTATGAACAAGTCCATCTTGATGTACTCCAATATCTACAAATGCTCCAAAATCAGATACGTTTCTAACAGTTCCCATAAGCTTCATACCCTTTTTAAGCTGAGATAATTCCATAACTCCAGTCTTAAATATTGGCTTAGGAAGTTCTTCTCTAGGATCTCTTCCCGGTTTTTTAAGTTCCTTTATGATATCCAAAAGTGTAGGTTCTCCTATTCCTATCTCTTTAGCTAAGTTAGAAGCTCCTGCTTTCTTCACTTTTTCATCTATGTCATTTATATTCATATTCTTTAAATCTTCACTAGTATACCCTAAAATGCCCATAAGTTTTTTACATGCTTCATAACTTTCTGGGTGAACACCAGTACAATCTAAAGGTTCTTTACTATGGTCAACTCTTAAGAAACCTGCGCATTGTTCAAAGGCTTTAGCTCCAAGTCTTTTTACTTTTAGTAACTCTTTTCTAGATTTAAACTTACCAGTTTCATCTCTATACGCAACTATATTTTGTGCAATAGCTCCGTTTATTCCTGAAATGTATGATAAAAGTGATGGTGTAGCTGTATTTAAATCTACTCCCACATTGTTAACGCAATCTTCAACTATATTTTTTAAGGATTCATCTAATTTTTTAACTGTAACGTCATGTTGATATTGCCCTACACCTATGGACTTTGGATCTATCTTTACAAGTTCCGCAAGGGGATCTTGAAGCCTTCTTCCTATAGATATAGCTCCCCTTACTGTTACGTCTAAATCTGGATATTCCTTTGTAGCAAGCTCTGATGCAGAATAAACTGATGCTCCTGCTTCAGATACAATTACATAAAATATTTCCTTCCCAGTTTCTTTTTTAACAGCTGATAGAACTTCACTTAATATTTCTTCTGATTCTCTGCAAGCTGTACCATTTCCAAGGGAAATTACATCCACATTATTCTTTATTATCATCTTCTTTAGTATTTCTTTAGCTTCTTTAACTTTAGCTTCGCTAGCTGCAGTGGCATGAACTGTTACATACTCTAAGAATTTTCCTGTATCATCAAGAACAGCTACCTTACATCCAGTTCTAAAACCTGGGTCATAACCCATTACTACTTTACCTTTAATTGGAGGCGACATAAGTAATGCCTTTAGGTTAGCTTTAAATATTTTAATTGCCCCATCTTCACCCTTTTCAGTAAGAGTATTACGTATTTCTCTTTCAATAGATGGAAATATTAATCTCTTTAAAGAGTCATCAATGCTTTTTTCTATATATTCATTACAGTTAGCATTTTCAGTGATTATATTTCTATTAATATATGCCTTTATTTTTTCCATATCGCAACTAATCTTCACAGAGAGAATTTTCTCATCTTCCCCTCTATTTATTGCAAGAATTCTATGAGGTGGTATGAATCTTACTGTTTCTTTATAGTCATAATACATCTCATATTGAGTTCTTTCTTCACTGCTTCCTTTGGTTTCTAGAAGTCCATTATTAGTCACGTAGTCTCTTATCCATTTTCTAAAATTAGCATTATCACTTATTTTTTCACTAATAATGTCCATAGCCCCTTGAAGTGCTTCTTCTAAAGAATTTACTCCTTTTTCTTCACTTAGAAATCCCTTAGTATATTCCTCTAAGTCCACATCACCGCCACCAGCCAAAACGTATTCACTTAGTGGTACTAATCCCTTTTCTGTGGCGATTATAGCCCTTGTTCTCTTCTTAGGTTTATATGGCCTATAAATATCCTCTACTTCTGTTAATGTTTCAGCCTTTTCTAAAGAGTTTTTAATTTCTTCTGTTAGCTTATCCTGATCTTCAATTAATCTTATAACATCAGTTTTCCTGTCTTGAAGATTTCTAAGGTAAGTAAGCCTTTCTGAGAAATTTCTTAGGATTACATCATCAAGACCTCCTGTTCTTTCTTTTCTATATCTTGCTATAAACGGGACTGTATTCCCTTCATCTAATAATTCTATTACATCTTCTATTTGAGATTTACTCATTGCAAATTCTTTAAGTAATTTTTCATTTATAATTGACATTTTTTTATCCTCCTAAGCCTTAAATAAACATGATATTCTTTAATTTTATCACAATATTAGCATATTTATCATAACTAAAAATATTTTTCATAGATATATTAATAAAGTAATATATTAGGTGGTGCCATGAAAAAATTTATTATCTCTTACCTCTTATCAATATCCTTAATATTGTCCTCAATTAGTTATAGTAGTTTCATGCTCATTAGAAATTTTAATACCAGTGATGTAAAGGAATCTATTAAATACTTATCCTCAGATGAGTTTGAAGGCAGGTTAAGTGGGACTTTAGAAAACACTTTAGCTTCATCATATATAAAAGATGAATTTCAAGCTATAGGTTTAAAGCCCTTTGGTGATAGTTACTATGAAAATTTTAACGTTAACTATCCTAAAAGTTCATCAGAAGAGCCTATGATTGCAATTCTTGATGAAAATGGAAAAGTACATAAGATTTTAGAGTATGGCGTAAATTATAAAGAAGATTTACTTAATTTCAGAAATACGAAAATAGAATTTAACAAATCCGATATTTCAGGAAAAAATGATGATGCTATATTTGTTTCTAACGATACAGGCACTGTAGTTTTTTATACTTCAGATGATAATAACCTTAATTTTAGAAGCTCTTTTTATGAGTCTAGTGAGAAAGGGTTATTTATAACAGTGACTAAGGAGACTCTTACAGATATAACAAATTACCTTAATAAAAACTATTCAATTTACCTAAACATTCCTTATTCCATAGAAGAAACTACTATTAATAATGTAGTAGGGGTTATAAAAGGTAAGGATTCTACCTTACCTCCATTAGTATTCGGTGCTCATTTTGATCATGTAGGGATGGATTTAAGTGGTACAATTTATAATGGGGCTTTAGATAACGGTTCTGGAACCGCCTTTCTTTTACATCTTGCTAAATATATAAAAAGTCTAGGAATTCCAGATAGAGACATAATATTTGTTGCTTTTAATGCTGAAGAATTTGGCCTTAAAGGATCTTCAGCTTTTGTAGATAAATACGGTAAACTTCTTTCTGGTAGCAAGGTATACAATTTTGACATGATTGGCAGCTATGATGGTACTCCTCTTTGCATAATGGCAGGGAAAAGTGATAGTGTTACCACTCCTATGGTAGAAGAATTAACCAAAGTATTTGAAAACCAAGATATATACTTCAACTATCTCTTTGATAATTCTAGTGACCATGCTTCTTTCAGAGCTGCAGGTATTGACGCTGTAACTCTTATTGATAATGATACATCTAGAATTCATACTCCAAAGGATAGGATAGAATATATTAATGAAAAAGCTATAGCTAGATGCTTTAACGTTATGAAACCATTAATATTAGCCGATGGATATTCCAGCAATATTTTTTATAATAATATAGAAATAATTTTAATATTATCTTGCGTTTCAGTTTTGCTTTGGTCTTTTGTTTATTATAATATAAAAAAACAATGATCAACTTATACAAAGGTCACCCTAACCTTAATCCTAAGAGTAAGAAGCTGTATACGGATGTTACCATAACCTTAATACTAAAATTCTTATTTATTGCATCACAAAAAGAGTGGATTATATGGAAGCCACGGAAAAACATCTTGTTATTCCGTGGCCTTCATAAAAATCTACTCTTTAAATTTTTTTAAGTATTCATTTATAAACATATCTATATTTCCATCCATTACTGAACCTACATTTGCAGTTTCAGCCCCTGTTCTATGATCTTTAACTAGATTGTAGGGATGAAATACATAGGATCTTATCTGACTTCCCCAGGCATTGTCCTTTACTTCCCCTGTTATGTCTTCGATCCTATCTTTATGCTCACGAAGCCTTACATCTACGAGTTTCCCCTTTAGCATCTTCATGGCATACTCTTTATTCATATGCTGACTTCTTTCATTTTGACATTGCACTACTATATTGGTAGGAATATGAGTTATTCTTACCGCTGAATCTGTAGTATTAACGTGCTGTCCTCCTGCTCCTCCTGATCTAAAGGTATCAATTTTTAAATCCTCAGGTTTAATTTCTATATCTTGATTTTCAGTGAGTTCCGGTAAAATTTCGCAACCCGCAAAGGAAGTTTGCCTTTTACCATTAGAGTTATAAGGTGAAATTCTAACTAATCTATGGACTCCTTTTTCAGATTTTAAATATCCATAGGCAAAATCACCAGTAATCTTAATTGTAACTCCTTTTATTCCCGCCTCATCATCTGCAACATAGTTTAACACTTCCACTTTAAAGCCATGATCTTCACACCATCTTGAATACATTCTATATAACATATTAGTCCAATCTTGAGCATCATTTCCGCCTGCCCCAGTATGCAAATCTAATATGGCATTATTTCTATCATATTCTCCAGTAAACAAGGTTTCGATGCTAAGATTTTCAATTTCTTCCTCTATAGCTTTTATCTCACTTCTTATATCTTTGCAGGAGGAGTCATCCTCCTCCTCTAAACTCATTTCAGTTAATATCTCAGCTTCCTCTACCCTAACCTCTAACTTATGAAAGTTATCTAATTTATCTTTTAGATTCTTTGCAATCTGCGTAATTTCTTGAGCCTTATTTATATCACTCCAAAAATCAACTTCCTGCATCTTAAATTCAAGCTCTGATAGCTTATTTTTAGTAGTTGATATGTCAAAGAGACACCTTTAGCTCATGTAATTTTTCATTTAATACATTTATGCTGTTTAAGCATTCTTCTAATTGTAATATCACTTTTATTCTCCTCTTCCACAGCAGTTCTTATATTTATGTCCTGATCCGCATGGACATGGATCATTTCTATTTGGTTTTACTTTCTTTTTTGTAGGCTCTTTCTTTAGAGTTGTATCTTC
Source organism: Clostridium sp. (assembly GCA_032077725.1). GTDB lineage: Bacteria > Bacillota > Clostridia > Clostridiales > Clostridiaceae > Clostridium_J. The sequence goes on from DAMAVY010000001.1 coordinate 30,444, forward strand.
ATTTGTTGAAGTGATTTCTGCAACTCTTTCTCTTTCTGGCACTTTCTCTACTCTTACATGGAATAGGTATTTAATTGTTTCATGTTTTATATTTTCAATCATTTCAAAAAACATGTCACTACCTTCCATTTGATATGCTTGAGCAGGATCTTGTTGCTTATATGCTCTAAGTCCAATACCTTGCTTTAAGTGATCCATACTATCAATATGATCCATCCACTTAGAGTCAACTATTTTTAGAAGGACAACTCTTTCGATTTCTCTTATTTGATCTAGTCCAAACTCAACTTCTTTTTGTTCATATAATGCTGTTGCTTTATCATTTAGTAGTTCAATAATTTCTTTGTCAGATAACTTGGCAAGCTGCTCTACCGTTATCTCACCCTTAGGTAAATATAGATCTTCCATATATTTTATTAATTTGTTTAATTCAACATCAAAAGTATCTTCCTCACCACTTATATGATTATTAACGGAACTTGTGATAACATCCTTAATCATACCTTGAATTTGATCCTTAATATCTAAGCCCATAAGTACTTCTTGTCTTTGTTTGTAGATAATTTCTCTTTGTTTATTCATTACATCGTCGTACTTAACAACATTCTTTCTAATATCAAAGTTATTTCCTTCAACCTTCTTTTGAGCACTTTCTATTGCGCTACTAACCATTTTACTCTCTATAGCATCATCTTCCTGAAGACCTAATTTATCTATCATTCCGCCAAGTCTTTCAGATCCAAATATTCTCATAAGATCATCTTCAAGGGAAATGTAGAATCTAGAAGCACCTGGGTCTCCTTGACGTCCAGCACGTCCTCTTAACTGATTATCTATACGTCTTGATTCATGTCTCTCAGTACCTAATATCTTTAGTCCACCAAGTTCTACTACACCATCACCTAGTTTAATATCAGTACCTCTACCTGCCATGTTAGTAGCAATAGTTACAGCACCCTTTTGTCCTGCTAAAGCTATAATCTCGGCTTCTTTTTCATGGTACTTAGCATTTAATACTTGATGAGGAACTCCTTTTTTCTTTAATAATGAAGATATTACCTCAGATCTCTCAATACTTACAGTACCTACAAGTACTGGTTGCCCCAATTTATGAGTTTCTACTATTTCATCTGCTAATGCTTTATACTTTCCTTGTACAGTTTTATAAACCACGTCTGGGAAGTCTTGTCTTATAACAGGTTCGTTGGTTGGAATTACTATTACATCAAGCCCATAAATTTCTCTAAATTCAGCCTCTTCTGTTTCAGCAGTACCAGTCATACCTGCAAGTTTGCTATACATTCTAAAAAGATTTTGGAATGTAATAGTAGCCAAGGTTTTAGATTCCTTTAATACTTTAACTCCTTCCTTAGCTTCAATAGCTTGGTGTAATCCATCACTATATCTTCTTCCTTCCATAAGTCTTCCAGTAAAGTCATCAACAATAACTACTTCTCCATCTTTTACTATATAATCCTTCTCATTCTTCATTGAATGATTTGCTTTTAACGCTTGAACTAGATGATGTTGAATATCCATATTTTCAGGATCTGCATAATTTTCTAAGTGGAAATACTTCTCTGCCTTTGCTATACCTTCATCTGTAAGTATAACTGAACTTCTCTTTTCATCTATTAAATAGTCTTCTTCTGATAATGCTTTAACAAAAAAGTCTGCTATTTTATAAAGATCTGTAGACTTATCCCCTTGACCAGATATAATAAGCGGTGTTCTTGCCTCGTCAACAAGGATAGAGTCAACCTCATCTACTATAACGTAGTTAAGATCTCTTTGAACTTTTTCTTCTTTATAAACTACCATGTTATCTCTTAGGTAATCAAATCCAAATTCATTATTAGTACCATAAGTAATATCACAATTATACATTTGTTGCTTTTCTAATTGACTTTGGCCATGAACTATAACACCTACTGAAAGCCCTAAAAATTCATGTACTCTCCCCATATCATCTCTATCTCTTTTGGCTAGGTAGTCATTTACAGTGATTATATGTACCCCTTTGCCAGTTAACGCATTTAAATATGATGGTAGTGTAGCAACTAAAGTTTTTCCTTCACCAGTTCTCATTTCTGAAATTCTACCTTGATGTAACACAACTCCACCAATTATTTGAACATCGTATGGTCTAAGTCCAAGTACTCTCTTGGATGCTTCTCTTACTACTGCATAAGCTTCTGGGAGAATATCCTCTAAAGATTCGCCCTTCTTAAGTCTTCCTTTAAACTCATCTGTTTTTTCTCTAAGCTCTTGGTCACTTAATTTTTCTATACTACTTTCAAGTGCAGTTACCTTTTTTACTATTGGCATTATTCGCTTTATTTCACGATCACTATAGGTTCCAAATATTTTATCAAATATCTTCATATAAAATCATCCTCACTCTTTCTATATAAGGTTTATTTTCTAGTTTAATCTCATAAATACTAATTAAGATTATATCAGTAAATTCGCCTTACTTCAACTTTAAATCTATCCAAAATAAGTAAATTTAGTTTACATTCTATAAACAAACATTTAATTTTTTATTTAATTGAGTAGGAGCTTACTAATGATTTTATAAAACCTCCTCTCATTAGAGTAACAAAGAGGATTTTCCCCTGTTTGATTACTCATGGTTAGTGCAATAATACATAAGGACCACTCCCTAGAGTAGTCCTTCAAGACATCACCTTATTTGTGGTGGAATCTACATCAATAGATACACCATATTATTTTCTATTTATTTTAAGTATTCCTCAAACCAGTTTGTAATCTCATTCAATCTCCTAATTCTATGTTTTGGCTTACCACCTCTACTTAACTCGTGGTTTTCGCCTCTAAACATACATAGTCTAGCTTCAACACCGTGATATTTTAATGCAGTGAACATCTGTAATCCCTCTGATAACCAACATCTATAATCTTGTTCAGAATGAATAAACAAGGTTGGAGTCGTAACATTGTCTGCATACTTAAGTGGTGAATGCTCCCAATATTCATTAATATCATTCCATGGAGTAGCTCCTATTACATCATCTGCAAAATAGTAACCTATATCTGTAGTTGCAAACATAGACACCCAGTTTGAAATGCTTCTCTGAGAAACTGCCGCTTTAAATCTCGAGGTATGTCCAATAATCCAATTTGTCATAAACCCACCATAAGATCCGCCTGTAACTCCAAGATGATCTGAATCAATCCATGGATAAAGTTTTAAAACTCCATCTGTAAACTCCATTAAGTCATCATAATCAATAGTTCCATACTTACCTCTAATGTCTGCAAACTTTCTTCCTCA
>DAMAVY010000002.1:0-32298 GCA_032077725.1 Clostridium sp.
TTAATAAGTCTATGGAAGCGGACCTTCGAAGCATTATTGATTTTACAAGATATGAGGCAGATGCTGATGTACTTAGAGTAGCCACTAATATTAGAAGATATCATAGAAATATATGGAAAGAAGTAAAAGATAATTGGCCAGAAACACTTAAAGAGGCAGAGATATCTGTTGAAGTAAATAATTATATAAGGACAATTGGAGTTTCCAATTAAAAAATAAATATAAAAGTGAATATAACTTGTCCAAGTGGTAACAATTAAGATATGATTCGATTTTAAGTTTTAGGAGGAAGAAAGAATGAAGAAATTTATATCTATAGTTGTTACCATGTTTGTTGTATTAGCTCTTTTGGTTGAAATGGGGGGAGCTGAAGCTATTAGTGGGAATGATACTATAACTAAAGAAAGTGAAGTTTCTGTAGAAGACATTTCAAGTAAATTAATTAGATTTCATGTGATAGCAAATAGTGATAATGAAAAGGACCAAGCTCTAAAGCTTAAGGTAAGAGATCAGGTATTAGAATACATACAACCGCTATTGAAAGATAGTGACAGTATTCAGGAGTCAAGAGAAATATTAAAGAGAGAAAATGAAAAAATTCTTCAAATAGCCACACAGGTTATAGCTGATAATGGATATAATTATTCAGTAGAATCCACCTTAGATAAAGAATACTTTCCTATTAAAACTTATGGTAATATAACACTGCCTCAAGGAGAGTATGAAGCTTATAGAATAATAATTGGTAATGGAGAGGGCCAGAATTGGTGGTGTGTTATGTTTCCACCTATATGTTTTGTAGATATAACTAGAGGTGAAGTAGCCTATGAAGAGACTGAGAAAGAAATGAAAAGAGTTCTAGATGATAAGGAATTTAATATGGTTGATAATACTTCAAGTGATGGATCAAATAATGGAGTAGAGTCTAATATTAAAGATTCTGATAAAGATGAGAAGTCTACACGAGAAGACAGTGAAAAAAACAATAAAGAAAATAGTGAAGAAAACAATAAAAATAAAGAAAATATAGATGATAGCAGTAATATAGTTGATAATAGTGAAGATAATAATATTGTTATTGAGTTTAAAATTGTAGATATAATAAAAAATCTATTTGAATAATATTGAATATAGTAGTGAACACGGATAAAATATAAAGGTATAGTTTATTTATGTTCACTATTTATTTTTGAAAAGAATATATTAAACTGAGGATGAAATTAAAGTTAGGAGTGTTAATATGAAAAATGTAGCAATATTATTTGGTGGTAAGTCAACAGAACATGAGGTATCTAGATCATCGGCGACTTCTGTTTTAAATCATATAGATAAAAGTAAGTATAACATATTTCCAATAGGGATTACTAAAGAGGGAAAGTGGTTTCAATATAAAGGGGATTTTGAAAATATAAGTAATGGTAGTTGGGAAAAAGATATAAACAATAAAATAGCAGATGGAATAAATATACTTTTAAATAAAGAGGTAGATGTAGTATTTCCTGTATTACATGGTATGTATGGAGAAGATGGCACTATGCAGGGACTATGTAAGTTATTAAATTTGCCATGCGTAGGACCTTCAGTAATGAGTTCTGCTGTATGCATGGATAAAATTTACACAAAATATCTTCTTGAACATGAGGGAATAAAGCAAGCACCTTATGTTGTAGTAAATGCTTTTGATTATGGTATTAAACCAGAAGAATTTATAAGTAAAATTGAAGAAAACCTTGGATATCCTTGCTTTGTAAAACCTGCAAATAGTGGCTCATCTGTTGGAATAACAAAGGCTCAAAATAGAGAAAGTCTTAAAGCTGGGCTTGTTGAAGCTTTAAAGCATGATAGAAAAATTCTTGTAGAAGAAGGCCTTAATGCTAGAGAAATCGAAGTTGCAGTACTTGGTAATGATGATCCTAAAGCTTCAGTACCAGGAGAAATAATTCCTGCTAAAGAGTTTTATGATTATGAAGCAAAATATGAAGATGCAGCATCTAAGCTTATGATTCCAGCAGCTTTAAGTGAAAAAGAAATGGCAAACATAAGAGAACTCTCAATTAGAATTTATAAAAAATTAGATTGCGCAGGTATGGCTAGAGTTGATTTCTTAGTGGATAAGGAAAACGGAGAAGTATATTTAAATGAAGTAAATACTATTCCAGGCTTTACAAGTATAAGTATGTATCCTAAGATGTGGGAAGCCACAGGACTTCCATATGGTGAGTTAATTGATGAATTAATAAGACTAGCAATAGAGAGAGGATAATAGGTTAAATTTGAATTGCCTATTAATTTCAAGTTGCTACCAAGATAATTAAAAGGTAAAATGGGAATATATTTATGTTTAAGATAGTTTATTTAAACTTAAGAGAATAAATTGAGTACACTATAGATTAAAATAAAAACAAACAATACTAAAAGTTAGGTGGAGAAAGATTATGACAAGAGCGTTAGCCATGGTTTCAGGAGGACTCGATAGTATTCTTGCAGCAAAACTAGTTAAAGATCAAGGGATTGAGGTTATAGGAATATGCTTTAAATCGTATTTCTTTGATGAAAAAAATGCGAAAAGAATGGTAGAACAAATAGATATTCCTTTAGAAGTTGTAGATTTTAAAGAAGAACATTTTGAAATGGTTAAAAACCCTAAGCATGGTTACGGAAAAAATATTAATCCTTGTATTGATTGCCATGCTATGATGATGAGGTATTGTGGAGAGCTTTTAGAAAAGTTTAATGCAGATTTTATAATCACTGGGGAAGTTTTAAATCAGAGACCTATGTCTCAAAATAGAAGTGCCTTAGATGTGGTTAAAAATGAAAGTGGAATTGGAAAGAAAATACTTCGACCTCTTTGCGCTAAAAATCTTATTCCAACAGAGATGGAGGAAAATGGACTTATAGATAGAGAAAAACTTTTAGATATTCAAGGCAGAACAAGAAAAGTTCAAATGGAACTTGCCGAGGCTTGGGGAATAATAGATTACCCATCACCAGCAGGTGGATGTAAACTAACTGAACCAAATTACTCGGTTAGACTTAAAGAGCTTTTATCTCATAAGCCAGATCCAGAAGAAAGAGAACTTAATATGCTTAAAGTTGGACGTCACTTTAGGGTTACTCCAAATTCTAAGATTATTTCTACAAGAACTCAAGACGAGGGAGAAATAATTAAAGGACTAATTGGAAATGACGATACAATATTATTAGTTGAAGATTTTAACGGATCTATGGTGGTAATTGTTGGAGAAGCTACTAAAGAAGTAATCGCTATAGCTGCTAAAATCGCAATAAGATATAGCAAGGCTAAGGATGAACCAAAGGCTACTGTGAAATATTCAACTTTTGGAAAAAAAGAACGCAATATTATAGAAGAAACTTCTGCAACTGAAGATGAATTAAATACTTATATTATATAGGGATTAGAACGACTAGGTATCAGGCGAATATTTTAGGTGGAATAGAGGTAAGTGATATGGAAAAGGATGCTGTAATTAGAGTAAGTAGCATGCAAAATAATGATGAAGAAGAACGGATAGAAATTGTTAGTCCAGGATTATTTTTAAAGGAAGAAAATGAATATGTTGCTACCTACGAAGAAACAGAACTTTCAGGTATGGGAGATACATTAACTACTTTGAGAATAGGAAAAGACTCTTTTAATCTTATTAGAGAAGGCGATGTAAACACTAATATGGAGTTTAAACATGGAAGTAGTTCTTCTATTCTTTATAATACTCCCCACGGTGGAATTGCTATTAAAATCAAAACGAATAAGGTGAACATAGATGTAAATGATAATGGTGGAAAAATCAATGTGGATTATGATGTAATAATAGCTGCTGATCATATTATTAATACAAAACTTGAGGCAGTTATAGATGTAAAACAGTAAAAACATAAATGTTTCACTTGTAAAAGATGAGGAAACAAAAACCATACGCCAAGTTATTGTAAAAAATTAATCATAAGAGAACTATAAATTACTTAAAGCTATGCAAAAATTATAAATGCATAGCTTTTTAAGTGACACTCTAAATCTTTGATTTAGTTAGTGGAACTTACTCCACCGAACGTATGTGAGGCGGAGTATCATTGAGAGCGGAGCGAAAAAGGAAATCTTTGATTTAGTTAGTGGAACTTACTACACCGAACGTATGTGAGGCGGAGTTTCATCTCGAGCAAAGCGAGAAAAAGAAATCTTTGATTTAGTAAGCTGAATTTATTGGCTTAATACAGTAAGAAGAAGTTCATTTTAAAAATGCATGTGAGATGGATGTCCCTTAAAAAACATCTAAGAGTAAGAAATCATTAAATGAAAAAAGGGGGAATAATTTTGTATAGTTTTGAAGATATAATTGGGAATAGTGAAGAAATTCAAAAGGTTAGAGAATTAGGAATGAAAGTATGCAATTCCCAATCTCCGATTTTTATTTATGGAGCCTCGGGAACAGGTAAGGAACTTATAGTACAGGCTATACATAATAGTTCAAAAAGAAGAAAGAAACCTTTTATTGCTCAAAATTGTGCTGCTATTCCAGAGCATTTGTTTGAAAGCACATTTTTTGGAGTGGGGAAAGGTGGATTTACTGGGGCTATAGAAACAAAAGGGCTGTTTGAAGTGGTAAATGGAGGAACTTTGTATTTAGATGAACTGAATTCCATGGATATTAAGTTTCAAAGTAAATTTTTGCGTGTGCTTCAAGAGGGAGAATATAGACGAGTTGGAGAAGTAGCTACTAGGAAAACAGATTTAAGAATAATAGCATCAGTGAATGAAGAACCAGATTTTTTGGTTAAAAGTAATATATTGAGAAAAGATTTATATTTTCGCCTTAATGTCATAAGAATTAACATGCCGGAATTAACTTCTCGTAGAGAAGATATACCAGAGCTTATAACAAATTTTATTAAGAAGCATAATAAAAGAATAGGAACCCATGTTAAGGGCATAACCGATGAGGCGCTTGAAATGTTGATGAAGAAAAACTATGAAGGTAATGTAAGAGAACTTGAAAATATTATTGAGGGAGCTTTGAATTATAAAAGAGAAGGTATTATTGAGGTGGATAATTTGGATTTAGATAATGCCTTAGAAAACAAATCATTAGTGGAAAAATTAGAAGCTATGGAAATAAAATATATAAAAGAGGCAATGATAATTTTTAATAATAATGTTAGTAAGGCAAGTAAATTTCTTGGGATACCTAGACAGACTCTTCAATATAAGATATCAAAATACAACTTAGCTAATATTTCTATAGGTAAAAAAGATTAATATAAGTAACTAAAATGCTGAAAATATCAATATTGTATAAGAATTTTAATTTGTGGATAATATACTAAATGGTGTATTTAATTTGCATTTCATTTCATGTCATATGTAAGCTATAATAGCGGTAATTCATATGGAGTCAAAATTCATATCTTAAAATATTTAACCTTAATATTAAATTTTATGTATAAGTTTCTCATGGAGTTATCTATCAAATAAACCCAATTAAAAGCTCAATTAAATATTTTTACTTTCACATAGATTTTTAAAAATTATGGTGTATACTTATATAGTATACTGAAGATTTTTATGTAAGATGGAATCATTAATAAATCAATATAGTTATACTTTTGTATAATGTGAATGAAACTAAATTTGAAATACACTCCCATTAATCATATGATGGGTTATATAATCTTAAAAGTGTATTTAAAATAAATGTTTAAATTATTGGCTCATTTAGTATAAATCAAATTAGGCTACATATCTAAATTAACTTTCCAAATATGTTTTTCCAAATTTATTATAAGATAAAATATATATAAATTAAGAAGATTATAATTTGAAATTTTCCTTGCATAATTGCAAGATTAGATAAAATACATATATATTAGGAGGTGATCCTTTGAATAATGAAAATTTATATAGCATGAGTGTTATAGAATTGAAAGGTATTGCGAAGGAATTAGGAATAAAAAATATTGCAAAATATAAGAAAAGTGAATTAATTGAAGAGATTAAAAGGGTCTCACCAGCATCTATTGAGATGCAAAAGGATAAAGATGAAAAGGATGATATAAAATTAAATGAAGTACAGCCAGCGCAAATTGAAAAGGCAGGCATGACGCTTAAAGAAAGAATTGCAAAGAGAAAAAGTGAAATATCAGATGCTTGTATTGAAGAAAATAATGTAATTAAAATAAATAAAAATATAGAGACAGAGAATAGTATATTTAATGAAGCTTTTAGTAACGATGTAGACAAAGAAGAAGAAGAAAATAATAATATGTCTATGGAAGATAAATTCGATGCTATAGAAGAAAAGCGTGAGAGGTTAAAGAGTTTAATAAATGAATCTGAAACTTCTAAGGGAATATTTGAGTTAAGTGATAACGCGAATTTTGGATTACTTAGAATGAATAATTACTTAAGCAGTAATGATGACATATATGTTTCAATATCTCAAGTTAGAAGATTTAATCTCAGGACTGGTGATGAAGTAGAAGGTAAAGTAAGGATGTCTAAGGAAGGAGAAAAATATAAAGCCCTTCTTCAGGTTACAAGAATTAATGGGGAAAACCCAGAAAAAGCTGTAAGAAGAGTTCCTTTTGAAAAATTAACTCCTATATATCCTACTGAAATGTTAAAACTTGAAACTGAAGATTCTAGTGATTTATCAACAAGACTAATGGATATAATATCACCTATTGGAAAAGGTCAAAGAGGAATGATAGTTGCTCCGCCTAAAGCTGGAAAGACATCTATTCTAAAGAAAATTGCTCATAGCATAGCAACAAACCACCCAGAAGTTAAAGTTATAGTTCTTCTTATTGATGAAAGACCTGAGGAAGTTACCGACATGCAAAGATCTATAATAGGAGATGTTGTTTACTCCACCTTTGATGAAGAACCAGAGCACCATGCAAAGGTTGCTTCCATGGTTCTTGAAAGAGCAAAAAGAATGGTTGAACAGGGTCAAGATGTTATAATTCTTTTAGATAGTTTAACAAGACTTGCAAGAGCTTATAATTTAACAATAACAAGAACAGGTAGAACTTTATCAGGTGGGCTAGATACTGGAGCTTTAATTATGCCTAAAAAATTCTTTGGAGCAGCAAGAAATGTTGAAGAAGGCGGAAGTTTAACTATTCTTGCCACTACACTAGTTGATACTGGTAGTAGAATGGATGATATGATTTTTGAGGAGTTTAAGGGAACTGGTAATATGGAAGTTCATCTAGATAGACAGCTACAGGAGAGAAGAATATTCCCTGCAATAGATATTTATAAGTCAGGAACTCGTAGAGAAGATTTACTTCTTACAAAGGAACAGCTTGAAGTAAGCTATAGCATAAGAAAAACTATGTATAGAACAGGAAACACTCAAGCCGTTACAGAAAAACTACTAGGAGTATTATCTAGAACCGAAAGTAATGAAGAGTTCTTTGACATATTAACTAAGAATCAGGACTTATTGAATAAATAAATTTATTCAAATTAAAATAAACATATATATGACTTGGATATTTTTACGGGTTAGGATAATAGTAAAGGGGCTGACAATCAGCCCCTTTTACTATTAATCAATATTTATAAAAACAAAAAAATAGGAGAAGTAAACTTCTCCTACATAAAAATATATATGATTATTCGCTCTTAAGGTTGAATTTTTTCATGAATTTGTCAACTCTTCCGCCAACATCAACATTCTTTTGCTTACCTGTGAAGAATGGATGACATTTTGAACAAATATCAACTTTTAATTCTGATTTAACAGAACCTGTTACAAAAGTATTTCCACATGCACATTTAACAACAGCTTCGTCGTTATAGTTTGGATGTATTCCTTCTTGCATTTCATTTCACCTCTTTCGATATAACATATATACCCGTATTATCAACTATTAGATTATAGCATAGAGATATTATAAGGTCAACATGATTCTTTATTCTTATAATATAATTCTTTGATATAAATTATTTGCATTAGAAGTATTAATAATTTAACTTAATGGGTTTATTTTAAAAAATTCACATAAATTTATTACCCTGGACTTATAACATTAATTTGATTAATGGAGTTTATTCTACTAAAATAATATTATATAATTAATTAATCGATAAGTTTTGGAGGAATATTACTATGAGTAAGCTATATTTTAGATATGGAGCAATGAACTGTGGAAAGTCGACGAACCTTCTTCAGGTGGCTTATAATTATGAAGAAAGGGGTATGAAGGTAATAGTAATAAAGCCAAAAACAGATACAAAGGGTGGAAATAAGATTATATCTAGGCTTGGAGTTACAAAAGAAGTTGATTTAAGCTTTGATAAAAGGGAAAATATATTTACCTCAATAGAAGCTTTTATTAAAGTAAATGGAAATATTCATTGTATTTTAGCTGATGAAGCTCAATTTTTTACAAAGGAGCAAATTGATCAGTTGTTTATAGTAGCAGTGAAACTAGATATACCAGTAATATGTTATGGCTTAAGAACGGACTTTCAAATGGAAGGATTTGAAGGTAGCGAGAGGCTTTTATTATTAGCACATAGTTTAGAAGAACTTAAAACAATTTGTATGTGTGGAAAAAAAGCTTTATTAAATGGAAGAAAGATTAATGGAAAATTTGTTTTTGAAGGTGACCAAATCGCCATTGATAAGGAAGATAATGTGGAATATGAATCACTTTGCCCACAATGCTACTTTAAGTATAAAGAAAAGTCATTAAAGGATGGATACTAAAATATTTAATTATGGGTATATGAAAGTTTTATTATAAAGTATAAACTATAAGGTGGAAGGTAGGTGTTTAGTATGAAAAAAAAGACTACGGTTGGAGGACAGGCGGTTATTGAAGGGGTAATGATGAGGGGCAATAAAGGAATCGCTACTGCAGTAAGGCTTCCAAGTGGGGATATAGAAGTAAAAAAAGAACCAAATACTAGCTTGACAAAGAAATATAAATTGTTTAGCATACCTGTAATTAGGGGGTTCATATCTCTTATAGATTCATTAGTTGTAGGAATGAAAACTTTAGAGTATTCAGCGTCTTTCTTTGAAGATGATGATGAACCGAAATCTAAGTTCGATATATGGTTTGATAATAAATTTAAAGATAAAGGGACTAGCATTATTATGGGAGCATCTTTAGTTGTGTCATTAATATTTACAATAGTGCTGTTTTTTATTTTACCAACTACCTTAACTAGCATAGTGAAAAAGTTAATAACTTCTAATGTTATTGTTTTAAACATTATAGAAGGAATAATTAGGGTTATGATATTTTTGGCGTATTTATTACTTGTTGGAAAGATGGAAGATATTAAGAGGGTTTTTCAATATCACGGTGCAGAGCATAAGACAATATTTTGTTATGAAAATGGAGTAGAATTAACTCCGGAAAATGCAATGAAATTTGGCAGACTTCATCCAAGATGTGGAACTAATTTCCTTTTTTTAGTTATGGTTATTAGCATAATCATTTTTTCATTTACAGGATGGGATTCTATAGGGCAGAGAATAATGTCAAGAGTTTTATTACTTCCTTTAGTATCAGGTGTGACCTATGAAGTTATTAAGTGGCTTGGTAAAAGTGATAGCAAATTATCTAAAATTATTGCATATCCAGGGCTACTTTTACAAAAGATAACTACCAAAGAACCCGATGAATCTATGCTAGAAGTGGCAATAGTATCACTTAAGGCTGCAGAGGGACTTGAATGATTATAGTAAATGAGGAATAATATGAATATTAATGAAGCTTTGATAAAGGGATATGATATTTTAAAAAATGTGAGTATAGATTCATATATTATAGATGCACAACTACTTTTATGTAAGGTCTTAAATGTAGAAAAGTTGTACATAATTATGAATAGAAGTGAAGTCTTGCCTAAAGAAAAGGAAGAAGAATTTTTTCACCTTGTTGAAAAACGAAGAGGAAAAATGCCTATGGGATATATTCTAGGAAATGTAGAATTTATGGGCATTGATTTTATTGTTAAGGAAGGTGTTCTAATTCCAAGACCTGACACAGAAACATTAGTGGAGGAATGTATTTCTCTTATAAAGGAAAATCATATAGATAAGATATGTGATATGTGTTGTGGAAGTGGGGCTATTGGTATTTCCATAGCAAAGTATGTTATGGAAAGTAAGTTATGGCTATACGATATAAGTCCTATAGCTTTGCAGGTTACTAAGGATAATATTGAAAATTTACAACTATCACAAAGGGTAAGTGCAAGGAAAAGTGATTTATTTGAAACTCCAATGAATGAAAACTTGAAATTTAATATGATAGTGTCAAATCCTCCTTATATTAAAGAAGAGATAATTGGAACTCTTATGGAGGATGTTAAAAGTTATGAACCACATCTAGCACTCTCGGGTGGTGAAGATGGGCTTACCTTCTACAGGAGAATATGTAGGGAGGGAAAAGAATTATTATATCCAAAGGGATATATGTGCTTTGAGATAGGATATGATGAGGAAAAAGAAGTAAGGGACATAATGAAACAGCAAGGATTTCAAGACATATATAGTTTAAAGGATTTGGGTGGAAATTATCGTGTAGTGATAGGAAGATTACCATAAACCATATTTTTATGGTATAATAAAATGATGAAAATTTTGATTTACGATTAAATTACGGAGAGTGTATATATATGTTAGAAAGATTAGGTTTTTTAGAAAATAAATATGATGAAATATCAAACAGAATTGGTGATCCTAGTGTAATGGCTAACCAAAAAGAATGGCAAAAACTTTGTAAAGAGCATTCAGAATTAGAAATAATTGTTATGAAGTATAGAGAGTACAGAGAGGCAGAAAATGCAATAATAGAAAATAAAGAAATGTTAAATGAAGAGTCTGATAGAGAAATGAGAGAGATGATTCAAGAAGACGTTAAAGGGCTAACAGAAAAGGCTGAAAAAGCAAAAGAAGAAATAAGAATATTATTATTGCCTAAAGACCCTAATGACGATAAAAATGTATTTATTGAAATTAGAGGTGGCGCAGGTGGAGATGAAGCATCCCTGTTTGCAGCTAACTTATTTAGAATGTATACAAGATATGCAGAGCGTAACAGATGGAAAGTTGAAGTTATGAGCTCTAATGAAACTGATCTTGGTGGATTTAAAGAAGTAGTATTTATGGTTAAGGGAGATAAAACTTACAGTAAGCTAAAGTATGAGAGTGGAGTGCATAGAGTTCAAAGAGTACCTGATACAGAATCAAGTGGTAGAATTCATACTTCTACAGCTACAGTTGCAGTGCTTCCAGAAGTTGAAGATGTAGATTTAGAGATAAATATGAATGAAATAAAAATTGATGTATTCAGAGCTTCAGGAAATGGTGGACAGTGTGTTAATACTACTGACTCAGCAGTAAGAATGACTCACTTGCCAACTGGTCTCGTTGTTTCATGCCAAGACGAAAAATCTCAGCTTAAAAATAAAGAAAAAGCTTTAAAGATATTAAGATCTAGATTATTTGAAGCAGCAGAGGCAGAAAGAGCTAAAGGAATTGCTGATGATAGAAAGAGCCAAGTTGGAACTGGAGATAGAAGTGAGAGAATTAGAACTTATAACTATCCTCAAGGAAGGGTTTCAGATCATAGAATTGGATTAACTCTTTACAAGCTAGAAAATTTCTTAGATGGTGACATAGATGAAATGTTAAACGCATTAATTACTGCTGATCAAGCTGAGAAGATGAAGGAAATGGGAAACAATATTTTAGATTAAAATTTACAAGGTGGAGGAGTAATTGATGGATATAGATAAAGTCCTAAAAAAGCAGAAAAAATCTTATAGAAGATTTATGCTGTCTATGGGCTTTATTTTTCTGCTACTTCCCATAGTTTTATTCATAGCGAAACAGTTTAACATGTTCTTTATAGGATATTTATGTGTAATTGAAACCTTAATTTTCATTTTGGTATTGAGACGATATAATGAAGAATATTTAAAATTTGATGTCTATGAAGATAAGATATGCATAGCTATACTTGGAGGAAGAATTAAATATAAAGTTTCGTATAACAAGGTAGCAATTATTCATACTATACCTCAAGAAAAATATTTTGATATACTTATCATAGTAAAATCTAAGCTACGAAACAAAAAAATGAGGGTAGTTACAAAAAAGGTATTAGAGAAATTTTCTGGTTTAGAAAAACATTATATAAAGATGAAAATGCCTACAGATGATGACTATTACTATTTTGTAATAACAAGGGGCGGAATTAGGAAATATCTTCTGCTGGATTTGTTGTTTAAATTTTGTGTAGGCGCCATTTTTACTGAAAATGCTATAAAGAATATAAAAGAACATAGAAAACTGAATAAATCATAAACTCTATAAATATATTTTACTATTAATAATTTTTATGGAGGAATTATGAATAGTACTATATTTATTATAGGAATATTTTCTGCGGTGATATCTCTTATTGGGACCATGATAGGTGCATTAATTGGGGTGTCTTTAAAAAATCCTACCAACAAACTATTAGGAATTTTACTCGCAATTTCTACTGGAATAATTATATCTATAATTTTTCTGGAACTTATACCTGAATCTATTGGCAAAATAGGATTTAGTAAAACCCTTATAGTTATAACTTTTGGTATAATTGTGATATATTTTATAGATTGCTTGATTAAAGTTAATAATAACAGCAGTGGTAGAAACCCTAGTAATATAAATCATATTAAAGTAGCAATTTTAATGGCGTTAGCATTGATGATGCACAATTTTCCAGAAGGTATAATAATGGGATTTGGTTTTGTAAAGGGGTCAGATCTTGGTATTAAAATGAGTATATTAATTTCCATTCATGATATTCCAGAAGGAATAGCCATGGCAGCACCATTAATAGCATCAGGAAAGAAACCTTTTAAAGTTCTCTTATATAGTTTCTTAGTTGCATTTCCCACAGTTATAGGATCTTGGATTGGTATACTTATAAATTCAATTTCAACAGCATTTTTAGGATATAGCATTGCCTTTGCCAGTGGAATTATGATTTATGTAGCTTTTGGACAAATGCTCCCAGAAAGTAATGAGCTACATAGTGGTAATACTAATTCAATATGGATTATACTCGGTATTGTATTAGGATTTGTAATGATAAATTTGTTTTAAGTCTATTAAAAGTGGGTGTTAAACAGTATGAAAACAAAAGTTGTGATGTTAAGTGAAAAAACTATTGATGAAAACATTATAAATGAGGCAGGGAGCATCATAAAACATGGTGGACTTGTAGCTTTCCCTACAGAAACAGTATATGGACTAGGTGCAAATGCACTAGATGCAGATGCGGTAACTAAGATATTTGTGGCTAAAGGAAGGCCACAGGATAATCCTCTTATAATTCATGTTGCTGATTATAATATAGAACCTTATGTTAAAAATGTTTCACTAGTAGCTAAAGAAATAATGAAAAGATTTTGGCCGGGTCCTATAACAATAATATTGGAAAAGAAAGATTTAGTTCCTGGAGTAACTAGTGCAAATCTGCCTACTGTAGGTGTAAGGATGCCAAAGAAT
This sequence comes from Clostridium sp., assembly GCA_032077725.1. GTDB lineage: Bacteria > Bacillota > Clostridia > Clostridiales > Clostridiaceae > Clostridium_J. The sequence goes on from DAMAVY010000002.1 coordinate 13,554, forward strand.
AATATTGCTAGAGGTCTTATTAATGCAGCGGGAGTGCCAATAGCAGCTCCTTCAGCTAACATTTCAGGAAGACCTAGCCCTACAGATATGAAAAGTTGCGTAGATGATTTAGATGGTAAAGTAGATTTTATATTAGGTGGAGAAAATAGTATTGTTGGTGTGGAGTCAACAATAGTTGATTGTACCGTTTCTCCTATTTGCATATTAAGACCTGGTGCTATAACTTTAGAGATGTTAAGAGTTGTAGATAATGAAGTTTACATAGATCCAGCTATACTTTCTAAACCCACAGGAGACTTTAAACCTAAAGCTCCAGGAATGAAGTATAGGCATTATGCACCTAAGGCTCCAGTGAAAATAATAGATGGTGATATTAATAAAGTTGTTGCAAAAATCAATGAAATGGTATTAAATTATATTGAACAAGGGAAAAAGGTGGGAATTATTGCAACAGATGAAACTAAGGAATCTTATGATAAAGGGACTGTGGTTTCGCTAGGTGCTAGAAGTCATATTGATGATGTGAGTAAAAACTTATTTAGAGTTTTAAGAAGCTTTGATAACTTAGATATTGATATAATACTTTGCGAGGCATTTGAAGAAATTGGAGTAGGAACTGCAATAATGAATAGATTAAAAAAAAGTGCAGGGTTTGATATTCTAAAGATATAATTGGAGGTAATAAAATGAAGATAGGAATAGGTAGTGACCACGGTGGTTTTAGATTAAAACAAGAAATAATTAAACACTTAGAACAAAAAAACATTGAAGTAAAAGATTATGGAACATATGCAGAGGAATCTTGCGATTATCCAGATTATGGACAAAAAGTAGGAGAAGCTGTAGTAGCTAAAGAATGTGATTTAGGAATTTTAATTTGCGGAACCGGGATTGGAATTAGTATAGCCGCAAATAAGATACCAGGAGTAAGAGCAGCATTATGTAGTGATACTTTTAGTGCACACGCAACTAGACAACATAATAATGCTAATATATTAGCTATGGGAGAAAGAGTAGTAGGACCAGGGCTTGCATTAGATATTGTTGACGCTTTTTTAAGTTCAAGTTTTGAAGGCGGAAGACATGAAAATAGAGTTAACAAAATAATGAAAATAGAAGAAAAATATAATAAATAATCCTAGGAGGGGAAGAACATATGAGTAAAGTTACACAAATTGACCATCCACTAATATTACATAAGTTAGCGCTAATGAGAGATAAAAACACTGGCTCTAAAGATTTTAGAGAATTAGTAGAGGAAGTTGCAATGCTAATGGCCTATGAGGTTACAAGAGGTATGCAAGTAGAAGAAGTTGAAATTCAAACTCCAATCTGCACTACAAAATGCAAAATGCTTGCAGGTAAAAAGGTAGCTATAGTACCTATACTAAGAGCAGGACTTGGAATGGTTGATGGAATGCTTAAACTTATACCTGCAGCTAAAGTTGGACATATTGGTATGTACAGAGATGAAGAAACATTAATGCCAGTAGAATATTTCTGCAAGTTACCTCAAGATATTGAAGATAGAGATATAATAGTAACTGACCCAATGCTTGCAACTGGAGGTTCATCAATTGATGCAATAAATGCTCTTAAAAAAAGAGGAGCTAAAAACATAAGACTTATGTGTCTTGTTGGAGCACCAGAAGGAATAGAAGCTGTTCAAGCAGCTCACCCAGATGTAGATATATATTTAGCATCTATGGATGAAAAGTTAAATGAAAATGGATATATTGTTCCTGGACTAGGGGATGCTGGAGATCGTTTGTTCGGAACTAAATAGTATAAGATAACATGTATTTAAAGTTTTGATTAGGCAACTAATCAAAACTTTTTCTTTATATACCTTATAAGAAAGAGCTGTCTCAAAATTTCTTTTGAAACAGCTCATCTTAATGATATAGTAAATTTATTTTATGGGGGTTATAGGGGTTATAAGCTTATTTACTAAAATATCTTTGTAATAAACCGTTGAAGGCAGATCCGTGTCTAGCTTCATCCTTGCACATTTCGTGAACTGTGTCATGAATTGCATCTAAATTTAATTTTTTAGCAAGTGTTGCGAGGTCTTTCTTACCCTTGCAAGCACCATGTTCAGCATCAACTCTCATCTTTAAGTTAGATTTTGTATCAGCAACGAGAACTTCTCCTAACATTTCAGCAAATTTAGCAGCGTGCTCAGCTTCTTCAAATGCTATTCTTTTGTAAGCTTCAGCAACTTCAGGGTAACCTTCTCTATCTGCTTGACGGCTCATTGCTAGGTACATTCCAACTTCTGAACATTCTCCATTGAAATTAGCTCTTAATGCTTCAACAACTTCAACATCAACTCCTGCTGCAATTCCTACCTTGTGCTCGTCTGCCCAAACTAAGTTTCCTTCTGACTTTTCTATAAACTTGTCAGCACCTGCTTTACATACTGGACAAAACTCTGGAGCTGAATCTCCCTCGTGAATATAACCACAAATTGTACATACAAATTTTTTCATAAATATTTCCTCCTTAAATTTTTTTATTATATAATTATTTTTAATTTTCTTTTGTATTTATCTTATGAATTTATTATATATCATAAAATAATAATTATCAATAGATAATTATTATTTTTTAGATGTTTTTTTAAAAATGATTTTATAAATTGCAATTATGTACATAAATTGAATAAAGATAATATAAATTTATCCATTTCATTGTAATTAAAATAAGTAATTTTAATTACAACTATGTATTTAAAGAAAATCTTTTTATATGATAGTTATTAGGATATACTTGAAATAATAAAACATATATATATGGATAATGTGTTATATATCCAAACTTAAGGAGGAATATTAATTATGGATAGAATAGATAAAAATAATTACTATCTTGATATTTGCGAAACTGTATTAGGGCGTGGAACATGCCTTAGAAGAAATTTTGCTGCAATTATTGTTAAAAATGATGAGATAATGGCTACTGGATATACAGGAGCGCCTAGGGGCAGAAAAAACTGTTCTGATATTGGAAGTTGTAGAAGAGAACTTTTAAATATACCGAGAGGAACAAGATATGAATTATGTAGATCAGTTCATGCGGAGCAGAATGCTATTATATCAGCTAGAAGGCAAGATATGATAGGAAGTACATTATATTTGGTGGGTAAGGAAATGAATAATGATGAATATGTGGAAAATTCTGCTCCGTGCTCATTGTGTAAAAGGTTTATTATTAATTCTGGTATAGAAAAAGTAGTAATACGAGATACTAAGAGTAAATTTAGAGAAATAAAAGTAGAGTATTGGATAGAAAATGATGATTCTTTAGAGGGAGATGGTTCTTATTAGTTAGACATTTGAATAATTTGAGGAGCATATAACCAAATGTAACGATGCTAGGGAGCAGTTTACTTGAATAAAGTTTTATATTTTATGCATAAGAGGTATAAAAATTTTCAAAATACATGGGTTTTAAAGGAATGTAAATATTTACAAAGCTTGTTTTGGCGGTTAAATATACAAAAAAAAAAAATGATGCATAAGTTTCTATTGTTTATAAATTGCAAATATTAAATAAATAATGACAATTGACAAGAAGAATTTCATTATAGCAATTTTGATATAAAACGTTAAAATAAATAGTAAAACGGAGATAGCATGTACTAATGTGAAATATCTGTGGATTTGGAACCATTTTGACTTGATTTGGGCTAATTTGAGGTTTTGGAAGATTTCCTTTGAGATGTATAATACAAATATGCAAAAGCGAGGTGACATATGAATAAAGAATGTTTGCATCTTGTCAAAGTTATTGGCGTTTATGATTGCGCTATTGGAATTATAGTTTCATCAATTCTAACATTATTTTTCAACTGGAATTCATGGTTTTTTTTGTTGGGAATAGGTTGTAGTTTGGTGAATTTTATTATTAATTCATATTCAATACAAATGATGACGAGATACATAAGATTTAAAGGATTATTAATAATTTTTTCCTATTTATTTAGAATTGGCTTCATATGTAGCATATCTCTCGCCGTTATAGTTAAAAGTGAGGTGAGCTTTTTTATTTTTATTGCAGGATATACAGCTCAATTTATAGCCGTGGGGGGTTATGGATTCAAACTAAAAAATCAAGAGGGGATGTGATGATATGGAACAATTAGCACCGCTATTTTCTATTAGAATTTTTGGATATAATTTTGCAGTTAATTCCAATCTGATGATTCAATGGGTAATTATCATTGCTGCATTAGTTTTATCCATTCTATATAGTAAAAAAGTAAAAAGAATCCCAGGGAAAATTCAAAGTTTTGTGGAAATAGTTTTAGAGTTTCTGTCCAAAACAGTTGAAGATAATATGGGAAATGGTACAAAGAAATTTATTCCATATATTGGTTCATTAGGAGCTTACTTGTTGTTATTAAATATGGTGGGGTTATTTGGAATAAAGCCACCAACAGCTGATTATAGCGTAACTTTAGGAATTGCACTAACAACATTTTTCGTAATTCAAGGATATACTATTAAGAAGTTGGGTATTGCAGGTTATTTTAAGGGATATGCATCTCCAATAGCTCTGTTGTTACCAATAAATATAATGGAAAGATTTATGCTGCCTATATCATTAAGTTTAAGACTTTTTGGTAATATATTTGCAGCAACAATGATTATGGAACTTATATATCAAGGACTTTCGGGAATAAGTGTTATTGCAGCAATAGGTATACCTATACCTTTCCATTTATACTTTGATGTATTCGATGGAACAATACAAATGATTATTTTTGTAATGCTGACAATGATACAAATTAAAGTTACATCAGAGCACTAATTAATAATCAAATGAAAAATAAAAAATATTATAAATAAGAAAATTTTACAATTTACTAAATGTAAATATAACAAATACTTACACTTAGTTTAATTATATAATTTATATTTGAGGAGGAAAAACAAATGGATTCAGCAGCTTTTATAGCAGGTATGTCAGCAATTGGAGCAGGTATTGCAGCTCTTGGAGTTATAGGCGGAGGAATAGGAACAGGAAATGCTACAGCTAAGGCAGTAGAAGGTATAGCTAAGCAACCTGAGGCTAGTAGTAAAATAATGAGTGCAATGATAGTAGGTGGAGCTTTATCAGAAGCTACAGCTATATATGGATTTTTGCTTGGCTTATTATTAATATTATTTGGAGTAAAGGGCTAGTATTTTGATAGAAATAAAAGAAGGAAGGTGTAGTTCCGCATTTTAACAATATTAATAAAATCACTATAAAATAAAGGTTACAAGAAAAATCATTATTAATGTAGTTAAGATATTAAGGGGAACGTTTTGTATGAATATTGATTTTCAAATGATTATACTATCAACCATCAATTTTTTTATATTTTATTTTATACTAAGAAAATTCGTGTTTAATAAGACTCTAGCCGTTATGGATTCTAGGAAAGAAGAAATAGAAACTTCTTTTAAAATGGCACGAGATGAGGAAGAACGAGCAAAACTATTAAGACAGCAGTATGATACTGATGTGAAAAAATATAGGATTGATGGCTTGCAGTTAGTAGAAAGTTACAAGCATAAGGCTGATAAGGTTTATGCAGAAGTTATTGAACAATCACAAAAAGAAGCAACTATTGTAAAAGAAAAAGCTTCTAAAGATATAAAACGCGAAAGAGAAAAAGCTAATAAAGAAATTAAGCAAGAAATTATTGATTTATCAATGAAACTTGCTGAGAAAACTTTAGAAAAAGAGATTAACCAAGAGAATCATAGGGAGTTAATTGATAAATTTATATCCAAGGTAGGTATTTAAAAATGTATGAATTTTTAGATAGACGGTATGCTCTAGCTCTTTACGAAATGTGTTGTGAAGCAAACAATGTAGAACTAGTTTTAGAAGAGTTTGGAGAAATAGTTGAAGAAATTTATAAAAATGAAGGGCTTAAGAAAATAATTAAAAACCCTCAAATTAATAAGTTTAATAAGAAAAGGATCTTAGAAGAGATCTTTAAAGGAAAAATAGAAGACGAACTTTTAAAATTCTTATTTTTACTTATAGACAAAGACAGAATGCGTTTCTTATCAGAAAAATATAATCAATTCAGATTAATTTATCTGAAAAATAATAATACCGTTGTAGCTAAAATAAAATCAGTAGTTCCCTTAAATGAGAACCAAAGAGAATCTATAAAAAACAAACTAGAAAACCGTTATAAAAAAAATATTATAATGGAAGAGGAAATTGATGAGTCCTTACTTGGAGGAGTTTTAATATCTGTTGGAGATGAAGTCATAGACGGAAGTATTAAAGCTAAACTATTGGATCTTAGAGGAATTTCAGAAGGTAATGTTGTAAGTAGATATAATTTTAGAGAACTTAACAAGGAATTATTAGCAGATGTTACAGCAGATAAACTTTTGAGTGAAGATGATACAAGACGACTAAGAGAATGGTTAAAGGATTTTTATGGTAGAGAAATTATTTTGAATCAGATAATAGGTAGCTCTAATAAAGATGGTATAAAAGTAGTTATTGGAGAAGATATTATCACAGAACCTACTATTGATGATTTTGTTACTTGTAATGAAAATGAGAGAAAAATCATAAGGGCACAAGACTGTATTGTAGATTTAGAGGAGAAAAATAAGATCCTCTATGCAACAGTTAGAACGGTGATTCCATTAACTGATGAAGAAAGAATTAAATTAGTTGAAGGTCTTGAAAAGTTCTATAATAGAAAAATCGTAATCAATGAAGAAATAGATGAAAGCATAGTAGGCGGAGTATTGGTCAAAATAGGAAATGACGTTACGGACGGAACAATAAAGAGTAAACTAAGATATATTAGAAGTGATATTTGATAATATGCTAAAAATTGTAAATAGAATAGAGGTGGAATCATGCATATTAAACCAGGTGAGATAACATCTATTATAAAAAGAGAATTAGACAGATATGAAACTCATATAAATACAATAAGTTCTGGAACCATTATTCAAATTGGAGATGGTATAGCTAGAATTTATGGATTAGATGACTGTTTAGCAGGAGAGTTATTAGAATTTCCTAATAATGTATATGCCATTGCTCAAAACTTAGAGCAGGATAATGTGGGATGTATACTTCTAGGTTCTGAAGAGGGAATTAAAGAAGGCGACATAGTAAAAAGAACAGGAAGAGTTGTAGAAGTACCTGTAGGAGATGAACTAATAGGAAGAGTTGTGGATGCACTAGGAAATCCTATAGATGGAAAAGGTAGTATAGATGCTACTGAATATAGACCTGTAGAAGTAGAGGCTCCAGGAGTTATAGATAGACAATCAGTTAAAACTCCAATGCAAACAGGAATAAAAGCTATAGATTCTATGATTCCTATTGGAAAAGGACAAAGAGAATTAATTGTTGGAGATAGACAAACAGGAAAGAGTGCAATTGCTATAGATGCTATTATAAATCAAAAGGGTAAAAATGTTACCTGTGTTTATGTAGCTATAGGGCAAAAGCAATCAACTGTTGCTAATATAGTTAATATATTAACTGAAGCTGGTGCAATGGAATATACAATTGTTGTAGCTGCAACAGCATCACAACCAGCATCTCTTCAATATTTGGCTCCTTTTGCAGGCTGTTCAATGGCTGAGCATTTTATGTATAAGGGTGGAGATTCTCTAATAGTATATGATGATTTGTCGAAGCACGCTGTTGCTTATAGAACAATATCATTATTACTTCGTAGATCACCAGGTAGAGAAGCTTATCCAGGAGATGTATTCTATCTTCATTCAAGACTTTTAGAAAGATCAGCAAAACTTTCAGATAAGTTAGGTGGAGGATCATTAACTGCCATTCCAATAATAGAAACTTTAGCAGGCGATGTTACAGCATATATCCCTACCAATGTTATATCGATAACAGATGGTCAAATTTTCTTGGAAGCTGATTTGTTCAATTCAGGACAAAGACCAGCAGTAAATGCAGGAATATCAGTATCCAGAGTTGGAGGAAGTGCACAGATTAAGGCGATGAAGCAAGTAGCTTCTACTCTTAGAATAGAACTTGCCCAATATAGGGAGCTAGCAAACTTTACTCAGTTTGGCTCAGATCTTGATAAAGAGACAGTTAAGAGACTTGAAAAAGGAAAGAGACTTATTGAAATATTAAAGCAAGATCAATATTCTCCTATGGATGTAGAAAAACAAGTAATAGTATTATATTGTGCAGCAAATGACTTCTTAAGTGATATACCAGTTAGTAATATTAGAGCTTTCGAAAAAGAATTTTTAGAATATGTGTCTACTCATCATAGGGATATTACAAATTCTATTAAAGAAAAACAAGCTTTAGATTCTGATACAAAAGAAAGACTTAACATGGCAATAGATGAATTTAAGAAAGTATTTTTGGCTGTAATTTAGAAATACCACCTGAAATTTTAGGAGGTGAAAGTATGGGCGTTGCAGGGTTAGTTACTTTAAAGAAAAGAATAAAATCTGTAGAGAGTACAAAAAAACTTACTAAGGCTATGGCTTTAGTAGCGGCATCAAAATTAAAAAAAGTAAGAACATCACTGTATACAAATGAGACCTATTTTAAAAGCTATCGAGAAGCTATGAATGAAATAATTCCATCACTTCCTAAAGATAATAGATATATGCTATCCAATGGAAGTGAAAAGAAACTTATCATAGTTGTTACCTCAGACATGGGAATGTGTGGTGCCTATAATAATAATATTATTAGTGACCTTATAGAAGTAACAAAGGATCATAAGGAAGACTATATAATATTAGTTATTGGTGAAAAAGGTAAGAGTTTAGCTAAAAAGTATGGATTTGAAATATTAGATTATGGAGAAAGTATCTCAAATATACCTACAGCTACTGAATCTAGAAAGATATTTGAATACGTATTTAATATGTTTAATAATGGTGAAGTTGGGGAAGTAAGTATACTTTTCACATGGTTTAAGAATCCTTTGGTTAAACAACCAAAAGAGTATAAATTATTACCTCTTCATTTTGAATCCGGTGAAAAAGATAGTATTAGTGAAGATGAGTTTGATGTAGAAGGAAATAAAGAAGAGTTAATAGAATCTATAGTGCCTTCCTATTGCATAGCGATGATACTTAATGCCATAGTAAATGCTAAGGTTTCAGAGCAGAGTGATAGAATGGCAACTATGAATAGTGCTACTGATAATGCAAATGATATAATATCTTCTTTAAAATTAAAGTACAATAGAATAAGACAAGGAGCAATTACTCAAGAAATTACTGAAATTATTGGGGGCTCTGAGGCTCAAGGATAGTATTTTAATTAATCAAACAACCAGAATAAAATTTATATTATAAAATATAGATGGGAGGAGTTGCATGTAATTTGTTCGTAGGTGCAAATTAGGTGTAGCAAATTAATATGTCACAACGTATTGGTAAGGTAGTTCAAATTATTGGACCCGTAATAGATATAAGATTTGATGGAGATTCACTACCGAATATTTACAATGCTATCCAGATAAAAATGGATGGTAGAGTTATAGTGGCTGAAGTTGAACAACATATAGGAGATGATATAGTTAGAACTATATCAATGGAATCAACAGATGGCCTTAAACGTGGTGTAAAAGCTGTAGATACAGGAAGACCTATCGAAGTACCGGTTGGAGAAAAAGTACTTGGAAGATTATTTAATGTACTTGGCAAAACTAAAGATGAAAAGGGACCTGTTGAAACGGATAAGTACTATCCAATCCATAGGCAAGCTCCAACTTTTGAGGAGCAATCAGTGGAACCTGAAATGTTTGAAACAGGTATAAAAGTAATAGATTTAATAGCTCCATACCAAAAAGGTGGAAAAATTGGACTTTTTGGTGGTGCAGGAGTTGGTAAAACTGTACTTATTCAAGAATTAATTAATAATATAGCAAAAGAACATGGTGGATTATCAGTATTTACTGGTGTTGGAGAACGTACAAGAGAAGGAAATGATTTATACAATGAGATGTTAGAATCTGGAGTTATAGATAAGACTGCACTTGTATTTGGACAGATGAATGAGTCTCCAGGAGCAAGAATGAGAGTAGCATTAACAGGTCTTACCATGTCTGAATATTTTAGAGATCAGGGTCAGGATGTATTATTATTTATTGATAATATATTTAGATTTACACAAGCTGGGTCAGAGGTATCTGCATTGCTTGGAAGAATACCAAGTGCTGTTGGATATCAACCAACCCTAGCTACAGAAATGGGAGCACTACAAGAGCGTATAACTTCAACAAAGAGTGGATCAATTACTTCTGTTCAAGCAGTATATGTTCCAGCCGATGACCTTACAGATCCAGCTCCAGCTACAACATTTTCACATCTTGATGCAACAACTGTTTTATCAAGAGCTATTGTTGAGCTAGGAATTTATCCAGCAGTAGATCCTTTAGAATCTACATCTAGAGTTCTTGATCCAAGAATTGTTGGAGAAGAACATTATGAAATAGCTGCTCAAGTAAAATATATTCTTGAAAAATACAAAGAACTTCAAGATATAATTGCAATACTTGGAATGGATGAATTATCAGATGCAGACAAAGTGGTTGTTAATAGAGCGAGAAGAATTCAAAGATTCTTATCTCAACCACTTACAGTAGCTGAAGAATTTACTGGATTCAAAGGTAAATATGTTCCTATAAATGAAACAATAAGAGGATTTAAAGAGATTTTAGAAGGTAAGCATGATAATATACCAGAATCAGCATTCTTGTTTGCAGGAACTATCGATGATGTTATAGAAAAATCTAAAACTATGTTATAATGCTAAGTTGGATGTGATAAATTATGGATAATGTCTTTAATCTTACAATAATTACTCCTGAATGTGAGTTTTTTATGGGAGATGTGGTTTTATTAAATTGTGAAACTACAGAAGGGAGAATGGGAATTCTTCCACACCATAGTGCTTTAATTGCAGGTTTAGTGCCAACTATAACTAGATTTGAGGAAGCTGATGGTAAAAACCATGAGGCTAAGACTTCAGGGGGCATATTAAAGGTAAGAAAAAATAAGGTTAGCATATTGTGTGATACAGCTGAGTGGGTAGAATAAAATTTTACTTTGCTATATGTTAAAATGAAAAAATTATAGAGGAGTATATTAGGATGATTTAAAATCATCCTAATATACTCCTCTTGTTTTATTTTATAAGTGATAAATGCCATAATAATAATAAAATTTAGAAAGTAATATGGTTTTTAATGAACATATTTTGAAGAAAACTATATATTGATAATATAGATAATCTTAAGTATACAAAACCTTATTACAATATATGTAAAACAGGAATAGAAATAATTATTGAGTCAATAATCTATTATAGATGGATTATTTCTAATAAGGTGGGATATATATGGGGTTATATAAAAAACTATTCATTATGATTATGTTAACATTGTTCATAGTAATAATAAATGACAAAACCTTTTATGGAGGGAATAATGTTGATATGTTCAATGAAATATTAAAAAATGTTGAATCTTCTACTGAGGAATACGTGGTGGAAGGAAGTTTTTATAGTGATGAAAATAAAGAAGATATCTATAATAATATAGTTATAAATATAGAAAAAGTAATGGGACAAGTTAATCCTCAATATAATGAGGATAACAGTTTTGAAATTGATTATAATAATAAAAAGTATAGCGGTTGCGTTTCAATGATTCCTTATAAAGGGGGATATAATGTTGTACTAAATATCTCTATTTGTGGATTCAATTTAGATATGGAAGATGAGAAACAGTTAAAAAGTGAGATTACAGAAGTCTTGTCCCCAATAAGTAGTGTGGCGGAGTATTCACTATACGTAAAAAGTAAAATCTTAAGTAATACTATAGATGAAGTTAATGATGAAGTCTTAAATCAATTGAAGTTATATAATGCACAAAATATAGATGAAGTAAAAATTAGTAACTGATATATTATTATTAGTAACACAAACTTATATGAAAAAAAAGTAATATTAGGGAAAGATATAGATTTTAATTGTGCTATAGTTAAATATTCCTCAGGATGCTATTTAATAATGGGAACCCCAGAAATAAAGGTAACATACTAAAACAGTAGCATTTTAAATGGAGGATTAACATGAGTAAGTTTTATATAAATGGAAATAATAAATTAGCAGGTAGTGTAAACATAAGTTCGGCTAAAAATGCTGTATTACCAATACTTGTATCAACTATACTAACTGATAGTCTATCAATAATAAATGATGCCCCTATGTTAGAAGACGTGTTTGTATTATGTGAAGTACTAAGATCACTTTCAGCAGAGATTAATATAGATAAAGAGAAAAATATCATAAGTGTTAATACTAGAAATCTTAAGTATGAAGGTATAGACAATGATTTGGTAAGGAAAATGAGAGCATCTTTTTTAGTTATAGGTGCAATGGTAGCTAAATTCGGAAAGGCTAAAATTTCACTTCCAGGAGGATGCAAGATAGGATCTAGGCCTATAGATTTACATTTAAAGGGCCTAAAGGCTTTAGGAGCCATTATTAAAGAAGAGCATGGGTATGTTGAAGTAGTTGCAGACAATTTTGTAGGAGCTACAATTTATTTAGATTTTCCATCAGTAGGAGCTACAGAAAACTTAATGATGGCGGCTACTCGTGCTAAAGGAAATACTTATATAGAAAATGCTGCAAAAGAACCAGAGATAGTAGATTTAGCTGAATTTTTGAATAAGATGGGAGCTAAAATTATTGGGGCAGGAAGCGGTACTATATGCATAGAAGGAGTAGAGTATTTACACGGAGTGGAATATACTCCTATATTTGACAGAATAGAAGCGGGAACATTTATGATAGCAGCGCCTATTACAAAAAGTAAAATATCAGTATGTGGAATTGATGAAGAAGGTTTAAAATGTGTAATAGTTAAGTTAAGAGAAATGGGCGTAATAATAGATATTATGGGAAATAAAATGACAGTTAATGGAGATGTGGATTTAAAACCAACTGATATAATAACTATGCCTCATCCAGGTTTTCCTACAGATATGCAATCACAAATGATGACATTATTAAGTATGACACAGGGGCAGAGTAGTATTAAAGAAACTATTTTTGAAAATAGATTCATGCAAGTCGCTGAGCTTAGACGAATGGGAGCTGATATTAATGTTAATGGTAGAATTGCTACAATATCTGGGGTTTCAAGACTTACAGGGGCTGAGGTAGTAGCACCTGATTTAAGAGCTGGTGCAGGACTTATTTTAGCAGGACTAGCCGCAGAAGGACAGACTGTAGTAGATGAAATATATCATATTGATAGAGGATATGTAGGCATAGAAGACAAACTTACTGCCTTAGGTGCAGATATAATTAGAATGCAATAATATTATATATAACTCAGCTTCATAATAAAAGAAGCTGAGCTTTTTAATTTATAAGTTTGTTATAGTCATATTACACTAAAAAAGTTAATAGATATAGATATATCTAGTACAACAGATATATTTATATTTATTAGGAGGAAGAAAGGTGAAATTTTATAGAGAAGCTAAAGTAAATTTTAATTATGACAAGATCCTACTAATACTTAAACCTATAATTAGGATAATGATATATACAACAGTATTATTAGGGTTTTTGATATTGTCTTATGAATTAATCTTAGGAAAAGACAAGAGTGTAATTGCAGATATTGATGATTCGAAAGCTGTTATACAAACTATTAATAATGATATTGCAGAAGAAGACTCAGGAGTACCATTTAGTTTGAATATAGATAACATAAAAGTATATTTAACAAAGGAAAATAAAGTTGTTGATATAGATTTAGAGGAATATATTAAGGGGGTAGTGGCTAGTGAAATGCCATTAAACTTTAATAAAGAGGCATTGAAGGCTCAAGCAATAGCTGCGAGAACTTATACATTAGCACACACAAAGTCTGTATCAAGTGGATGTGCTAATGGAAGAGGGGCTGACCTTTGTGATACTGTTCATTGTCAGGTATATACACCTAAAGAGGAAAAAATGTTACAACTAGGGGTAGATGGAGAAAGCAGGTGGAACTTAATTGAGGAAGTTATAAATGAAACAGAAGGCATGGTATTAACATATAATAATAAGTTAGTAATGGGTGCCTATTATTTTTCTACTAGTAGTGGAAAAACTGAAAATGTAGAGGATGTATTCACTACAGCATTACCATATTTAAGAAGTGTAGAAAGCTTAGGCGAAGAGGTTGCACCAAGATATAAAAGTACAGAAACTGTAGATTTATGTAGATTTGTTGAAGTTGTAAATGAAGCATATAATGATGCAAATTTATCTCCAGGGAATTTGGAAAATCAGGTAAAAATAAATAGTTATACTGATGGAGGGTGTATAAAAGAACTAACTCTTGGTAATGTAACTATTACTGGAGTTAAGTTTAGACAACTTTTTGGATTAAATTCAGCAAACTTTTCCTTGGAATTTTTAGCGAATCAAGTGGTAATAAATTGTACTGGATTTGGACACGGAGTTGGAATGAGTCAGTGGGGTGCTAATATAATGGCTGGTGAAGGAAAAAGCTGTGAAGAAATATTAAAACATTATTATACAGGAATTGAAATAAAAAAAATAAATAATAAATAAATATTTAAGAATTAAGGCTTAGGCCTTATTTTTTTACGAAAAATATGGATAAAAACAAGAAAATAGAAAAAAATTTTCTTGTAGTGTATTAATTTTCTAATATCAGTCCACAATACAGGTGGAGGTGTTTTTATGAACAATAAATTTAGCAAAGTGAAGCAATTCTTTAAAAAAGAAGGCTTCTATGTAATTCTATTTGTTTGTTTATGTGCTGTTGCAACAGTTGCTGCTGTAACTGTTGGAAGAAATAACAGTAAAAATTCTGAAGAGGATAAAGTAGCACTTGAACAAACAGAAAAAGAAGTTGTAACTCAACCAGAAAAACCAGAGAATGCATTACAAGTTCAAGAGAAGCTTGAACCAGTACCAACTGTTAAGAATGAGAAAGAGACAAAAGCAGTTTCTGCTCAAACAAAAATTACTCTTAGTAATCCTGTAGTAGGTACTTTAGGAAGAGCATACTCTGAAGATCCAGTATATTGGACTACAACTAAAGACTATAAGACTCATTTAGCAATGGATGTTAAAGCTGAAAAAGGCTCAGCTGTTGTTGCTGCAAATGCCGGAGTTATTAAAAATGTAGGAATGAATACTGAAGGGAAATATGTAGAAATAGACCATCAAAATGGACTAACTACAGTATATGGTAACCTTGAAGAACAGGTTTTGGTTAAAGTTGGAGATAAAGTAACTAGTGGTCAAAAAATTGGAGCCATAGGTGAAACTACAAATCTTGCATATGAAGAATATGGAAGTTATCTTCATTTCCAAGTTTTACAAGATGGAAAAGCAGTAGATCCAGCTAAATATGTTAGTTATGAAAAGTAACTAATTAAAATTAACTTTCTTACTAGCCCTTTTAATTTTAATTAAAAGGGCTAGTTAAGAAGGTAATTTAAACAGGTATGCTAGCATATTTATAATTATAGAAGGGTTAAGGAGGTAACACTTTGAAAGACTATATTGAAGATAGAGTTCTAGAAGTAGCAAAATATATAATAGAATCCGAGGCTACAATAAGAAAAACAGCGTCGGTTTTTGGAGTAAGTAAAAGTACAATTCATAAGGATATGACTGAGAGATTGCCTAAAATAAATGCTCAAATAGCAGAGGAAGCAAAGAACATCTTAGAGTTAAATAAAGCTGAAAGACACATTAGAGGTGGAAAAGCTACTAAAATGAAATATAAAACAATTGAAGGTTAGTTAGAATAGTAATATAATAAAGATATATTGTATTAGAAAATATTGTATTGTATTTCAATATGAAGAAAATGCTAAAGAGCAGGAGTGAGTTTTAAGATGTTTTTTTTTGGTATGGGAACGGATATGGGTATAGACTTAGGAACAGCTACAGTACTTGTTTATATGAAAGGGAAGGGAATAATATTAAAAGAACCTTCAGTTGTAGCGATTGATAAAAATGCAAACAGGGTTTTAGCTGTAGGTGAAGAAGCTAGGAAAATGATAGGAAGAACACCAGGTAATATTGTTGCCATTCGTCCACTTAGGGATGGCGTTATATCAGATTATGATGTAACTGAAAAGATGCTTGAACATTTTATTAAAAAAGCTTGCGGTAAACGTAAGATGTCTACACCAAGAGTTGTAATGTGTGTACCATGTCAAGCTACAGAGGTAGAGCGAAGAGCTGTTGAAGATGCTGCAAGAAATGCGGGAGCTAAAAAGGTAATATTAGTTGAAGAACCTTTAGCTGCGGCTATAGGCGCAGGATTAGATATAGGAAAAGCTAGTGGTAACATGGTTATTGACATAGGAGGAGGAACCACAGATATTGCAATAATTTCTTTAGGAGGAATGGTTGTTAGAGAATCTATTAAAACTGCTGGGGACAATTTCGATGATGCTATAATTCGTTACATAAGAAAAAAGCATAAACTAATGATTGGTGAAAGAACTGCAGAAGAATTAAAAATAAGTATTGGATGTGCTTATCCTAAAGAGGAAGAGGCTAAAGCCGAAATAAGAGGGCGAGATCTTATAACTGGGCTACCAAAGAATATAATAGTCTATTCTAGTGAAATGGAAGAGGCATTAAAAGAAGCTGTTACGGCTATAGCAGAATGTGCACATTCTGTATTAGAGAAAACACCACCTGAACTTGCTGCTGATATAGCTGACAAGGGGATAATAATGACTGGTGGAGGTGGACTTTTAGACGGTCTAGATAAACTTATAGAGCAAGTTACGAATGTTCCGGTATATGTGGCAGAGGATCCAGTTTCTTGTGTTGCTATTGGAACAGGTAAAATGCTCGATTACGTAGACAAATTAGATAATTCTTTTGTTGGATATAATGTTTCAATAGAGGAATAAAATGTACAAGTTAGAATATTAAACCTATATTATTGTTTAGAATGTAAATAAGTTTGCATTTTCATTGCTTATAATTCAATGAACCGTAATGCAACTATAGCAATCCAAAATAAAGGTTATCAGAATATAAAAAATGCAATTAATATACCTAGTATATAGAGATTATCTATATACTAGGTATATTTTATTGTGAGTTTGTTAATGAGCTAAGATAATACCCATGTACGAGGCCGTTTGTTATAACTTTAGATATTTCGATGATCAAACTTAAGCGTATGTTTCTACTGGTAAAAGGTTCATCAATATCACTAGAATCAACAATGCCAATAATTGATATATCACCAACAGGAGATAGTGATTTACCAACACCTTTGCCAGGATTAATAGGATAATTTCGAACTTGTATTTCACCGATTTTATTTGGCGGGCCAAGGCAAGCGTCGATACCGATAATTTTAGAATTTGGGTGTTTTACTCTTATGTCTGATAATTTTGTATCTAAGTTTAACGCGTGTATAGGACTAGAGATGGTGCCATAGACTGGTAAAGGAAAAAATTTATCTTGTAACATACTACCTATAAGAGGTCCTAAACAGTCTCCAATGCATCTATCAGTTCCAATACAAACAATAATTGTATCTGCGGTAAGTTCATCCTTTAAGAAGTTGGATAGGGAGTAATAACCTAGTGGATCTTTGTAATGAATCTTAACTTTGCTCATTGAAACACCTCCATAAGAATTTATATGAAGGAACTTTGGTATAAATTCTAAAAAATATGGAATAATTTAGATAGTTTATACTTAGTGGGAGGTGTAAAACTTGAACAAGAAAAGATATTCTATAATAATAATACTTTATACAGTGTTCAATATAGTTGTATTAGTTAAATTTAATATAGATGAAGATTTAAAAGAAAAAAGAGCATATGAATCTCAATATATGGATAAAAATATAACTGAAAATTTACAAGAAGATGAGCAAGGGGAAGTCCCTAATAAAGATGTTACTTCAACAGAGGCAATAGACGATATGGATGAAAGTTGTGATGAGAAAACAAAACAAGATGTAATAGATAATTTAAATAAAAACAGAAAAAATATTGATACAGAAAAGGAAAATCAGCTAAATAGGGATTATGAAAGTGATGCAGAAATAGGAAATATTAACGATTTAGATTTAGAAAAGTATAATAAGGAGGTGAGCGAAAAATATCATGTAATGAAAGCATCTCCAAATGAGATAATGGATGAGCTAACATTGGCAGAAAAAACAAAAGTAATGCTAATATGCAAAGAACTCACAAAAAAAGATTATTCAGATATAACTGAATTTTTGACTTATAAAGATGAGAGATTAGGGGTGATGAGGACACTTAATGTCTTAGAAAAAAGGGTGAAAAAAGAAAAAGTAGAGGAATTGAAGGGTATATTTTCCAAGTATATAGATCTTGATAAGGTAGAAGGTGAGTGGTAATAATATTATATTTATTGGATAGATGACTTGGACTACAACCAGGTAAAAGAATGAAAATTAATAATAAATTAAGAAATTATGACTTATTATAAGAAAAACCTAAAAAAATTTAGAAAAATAACTCATTTAGGGGTTGAAAAGTTGTGAATAAAATTGTATACTAAGTCTTGTCAGTTTAATGACATCTTATTTGAATTTAAGAAATAGAAAAGTTAGTATAGTTTTATTAAAAATATTTACTGATTTTTACTTATAAATTGGAGGAATTCCCGAGTGGCCAAAGGGGGCAGACTGTAAATCTGTTACGTT
>DAMAVY010000003.1:0-27316 GCA_032077725.1 Clostridium sp.
AGGGCCTGTAGGTAATATAAAGAAAAATGATGAAGTTATAGAAGGAAATCAAGTAATAGGGCCTGTTTGCAATATAAAGATAAATGATGAAGTTATAGAAGAAATAAAATTAGAGCCCAGTAGTGAAGCACCAAGCAAATATATCATAGATTTCAAGAAAAGTTATAAGTTAAATCAGGGAGATAGATTAGATATTTTTGTTGAAGTTAATGATACTTATGGGTTTCACTATAAATATTGTGTTATGACAGTTAGTAATGAAAATGGTGAAATTGTGGTCCTAGACTATCCAGAGGGGCTTGGAGTTGTAGTAGTAGAACCTTAGGGGGGGTTCGCAAAATAATTGTTATAGAGAAATTAACTAAAGTCCAAGAAAGGGTGATAAACATGAAGGTAGAAAAATTAACCTTTGAAAATTTAGAAGGATTTATTAATTATTGTAAAGAATATAGGTATGAAATGGATGATAGCTATTTATACGATGATGATTTAAAGAGAGTTAAAGTAGGTGAAGAAAATCCAACTTATATTTTGAAGGATGAGAATAATAATATTATTGGAGCAAGCTCCCTTATTATTGATCAGTATAATAAAAAGGCAAGGAAAGGGAGATTTAGAATATTTCATAGCACATCAAAGGATATAAATTCTTACAAATTATTACTTGAAGCAATTCTTGTGGATACAAAAGAAATTGATAAAATTTTCATAATCATAAATGATCAATATGCAGATATAAAGGATATATTTAATTCGCTAGGGTTTAAAATTAATAGACGAGCTTTCCTTTTCAAGAGAGATGTGAAACCTATAGGTGAAGTTGTATTTCCAGAAGGATATGAGCTAAAGGATTTTCAATTTGATAGGGATGAAGAACATTGGTGTGAAGTAAGGAATCAAAGCTTTGCAACTTTAAAGGGCAGTGAAACACCAAAAACTCCTGCTATGATAAATGACATGAAAAATGGAGAAAGTACCATTGAAGGTGGAATGAAAATTTTATATCATAATAGTCGTCCCGTTGCAGTGGCAGGTATATCAAAGGATAGAGAAAATGATATGGACTATGGATTTATCCATTCAGTAGGTGTAAAACCAGAGTATCAAGGGAAATCCCTTGGCAGAAATATGTTAAGAGCCGTATTAAAACATGGAGAAACCATTGGCCTAGGCATGACAATGCTCAGTGTAAATGAGGAAAACTATAGAGCTGTGAACCTATATCTTAAGGAAGGCTATTATAAAGTTGAATCAGTAGCTAGTTATGAGTATGAAGTGGAGAATAGATAATGATGTTAAAATATATGTATTAGACATTAACTTCGATAAATAAAGGAGGCTTTCACAAAATAGATAGCTCTATTTTGTGAAAGCCTTTTATCCATTAAGGTTTTCGGAGTATTTTCTTTGATTCACTCCGAAAACATCCACCTCTTAACTCTTGATTACAAAATTGATTTTATCCGATGACTACCCGCCCTAATACTCCCATCTTCTATCAAAGTGGGAGATAAGGGCGGCTACGTCCCTGGATAACGATTTCTAAGCTTCATGTGGAGTGAAAAACTCCATCTGAAGCCAAGAACTCTGTTTATTTAAAAGTGTCCACATCACTGGTTATTCTAATTAAACCTAAGTATTTTTGTGGCATACTGAGATATGGCCTATTCAAGACCACCTGACAGTTTACACCATTGATTTCGTTTTCCCACTTTGACATTTCCTCGTAACCTAAGCTTTCACCCATAATTCTTTTTCGTGGTTCCTTCACTGTATTTTTCATGTCATAGTCATTGGTAAATTCATTGTAAACTTGGTGTGAGTTATCAAAGCCACCATATAAAAGAGTTGCAAAGACGATAGCTTTTTCCCACTCTTCCTCTGGTAGAGAATACTCATTATTGTGATAAGAGGAGAATGAAATATGAAGATACCTCTCCCCACTCTTAATTGCACTTGAAATAGCAGCAACCACTTCACCATTTTTATTAAGAGTATATACGGTTTGTCCTTCAAAGGTTTCCCCTACAAATGAAGAGTCTTCTTCCGCTATTATCGTCCAAGAAAGATCTGCTTCTTTCAGTGCCTTATCAATGGTGGTAGAATCTAGTGGATATTCTGGAATAGTTAAAGTTTGCTTTTTCAATCCCCAAAAGGCTCCAAAGCCTATAATTAACACTAGTACTAAGAAAATATATTTTTTCATTTTTCACCCCCATCAAAGTTTAGTTGGTATTATGTTGTTTTAAATTAACAGTATAGGAATAAAATTAAAATAGTAAGAAAATTAAAAGTATACAGTACATATATCTTTTAGTATATATAAGTAAAATTGTGTATTATATTGATATATACGTGAACAATTTTCTGGTTATTCATAAATTAATTAAAAAAATTCATATCATTATGTAAGATAAGTTAAGATGCTCTCGATATATAGGATAAGAAGTAAATTTGGAGGAGATTTAATGAGGGTGTATGAAGATAACTTTATTGAAGAATTAAAAAGAAAAAATCCTAAAGCGCTTGATTACATCATCGATGTATATGGAAACTTGATAAAAGGAATTATAGTTAAAACTTTATATTCTACTCCGGATAAGGGATTAGTTGAGGAGTGCATGTCAGATGTACTCATGGCAATATGGCTTAATAGTCATAAATTTGATGGAGATAATCTTAAGTTTAGAAGCTGGATAGGAGTTATATCAAAATTTAAAGCTGTAGACTATTATAGAAAATATGGTAAAGTCGAAAATCATGAGCTTATTGATGAAGTTATCACCGATGGCAAAAGCGCAGAAGATTATTATATAGATGAAATGGATAATAATAAACTGGTAAAGATTATAGAAAACATGGATGAACCGGATAAAACTATATTTATAATGAAATTTTTACTTGGAGAAAAGAGTAAGAGTATAAGTGAAGCATTAAAGCTTTCAGTAAGCAATATAAATACTAGAATTAGCAGAGGAAGAGAAAAGATAAGAAAAGAGTATTATAAAGAAGTTAGGGAGGGGGTGTAATCTATGGATAATAAAGATGTTTATGATAAATTTAATGAGATAGATTTCGATGTAAGCGGGTATGAGGAAATACCTATGGATGAAGTTGAAAAACAAAGAGTGAAGAAGTCTTTGAAGAAGAAGTTAAAAAACAATGATAGATTTATAATAAAAGATAAAAATAAAAAATATAGAAGTAAATATAAAGTGGTAGCTGTAATAGTTATATTAGTTGTATTAATAGGTATATCACCCCTAGGTCGGGAAGTTATTGCACAGATATCTGAAAAATTAATCTTTACCCCTTCTCAAGGTATTATAAAACAGCAAGAGGATAAAGAACTTTATATGCTAGAAGAACCAGTAAGAATTAATATTGAAGACATGTCTACACTAGTAAAAAGTATTACAAATGATGGGGAAAATATCTATATGGAAATGTGGTTTGATAAAGATGCAGGGAGTGAAAGTATAGATATAAATTTTCAAAAAGAAATAAAAAATAATCTAAGAATTAAGCCAATAGATGGAGATATTAATGGTTCAGAAATAAAAAGTTTGGATGTAGGTCTATATAGTTTCGCTAGCTTCGGATATGCTAATTTTTCCTTTGAGGAAGGAGAAAGTTTAATTACAGATTTTAAATTATGTTATAAGGATAAAGAGATAGGTGAATTTTCTTTAAAAAAGGTAGATTTTAAAAATGGATATGATGAAATTGGAGGAAATGCAATAGATAAAGAAATATTGTTAGGGGCAACTAGTTATTATCAAGAAGGAGAAAGATACTTTAAGATATGGAGCAATAAAGATTATGAGGAGCTTGAAGATTATACTATTAATTTAGATTCTATTGGAGAAGTTCAGGTTAAAGACGAAGGAGGCAATATAATATCCATAGAAAGTGCCAATGATGGAACTGGTAAAGCCTATAAAATATTAAGCGATTATAAAGGAAAGCTATATATAAAAATTAAGGGTATAGATTTAGGATACAGCTTGACAGAAGGAGCAGAAGTAGCTATAAAAATTCCTAGAAATGGGGAAACAAATGATATAAATAAGGATCTTAAATTAAGAGGTCTTGAAGATAAAATTAAAGTTACGACAGCTACAAATAATGATGGAAAATATACTATTCACTTAGATTTTAGTATTAATGATGATGAAAGTAGAACAATTTTTATGGCAACTCAAAACTTTAGAAGTGGTGGTGCCATGGGAGATGTAGAAAATAAACAAGGTGAGATATATCTTGACAAGGAAGATCTATCTGTAAAAGAACGGTTTGTGCAAAGAATATATTTGGATATAAATAAAATTTTAATTCATCAAAGTGGTAATTGGGAATTTATAATAGAATAAACTAAAAAGCACTGGCTCAAATGCTAGTGCTTTTTTAAGCAAAAGGCAATATTTAAAAAGATTGTTGATATATAAGCATTTTAATAGAATAAACTTTATCCATTAAGGTTTCGTTCATATACAGAAATTGTTCAGTATTATCATCAGTATGATATACAGAAATAATTTTTTATAGATACATCAGATTAATGTGTTTCAACTAAGCATACAAGTAATTATTATAATTTAATCTATATTTTTGCTGGGATTATATTCCGGTTTTGTGTATAATAAGAACACAAAGTAAAGAACAATAGTATTAGATTATTCATTTAAAATGAAGGAGGGAAATTTATATGCAAAAGGCTATTAGAGTTAGTATTATTTTGTTTTTTTCTATAATTTTTGTATTATTTTGCTTTGCAAGTTACAGGCCAGGCGGTAAAACTGATACTGTTGTAGTTAATATTGGGGAGTCTTCTAAGTTTACTGAAGAAGAAATAAGTAAAGCAGTAGATTGCGTAAAGAAGAAATTTCATTCCAGTTATACTGGATGTACTCTAGTTAAAATATGGTATGATGAAGAAAAATCCAATTCTGTTATTGAAGGGTATTTACAAAATGGAAGAGGTTCAATAAATGGAGTTAATCCCGAAAATATTATTGTTTTGTTTTCTGATTTTGAAGTAGATTCTTCAGGTGGTGATGGAACTTTAAATCCAAATTCAACTTATAAAGATTATAATTGGATTTTAATAAGAGGTAACCAAAGAGGTAAATGGAGAGTTGACGATAATGGTCTTGGCCTTTAAAAAATTAAATAGGGCATAAAGTTTTGATGTTGTAAGAAAACAAAATTTTAAAAAATTTTTCATTTGAATTTTAGGAGATATTTCTTTTTTCGCCTTAGTTAAAACATATATATATATATTCCTAAATGTTTCACAAGACTTATCCTTATCTAGTCTTGAAAGCTGACTATATGTAGGTATTTGAAAGTCATCCTTTAATTAAAATACTACTACATTTTTCAATAAATTCCTTATACTTTATGATGTTCAACTTAAATGTAAGACCATCATACAAATTCTCTCTTACCATACGGAAATCTTCTTCACGCCTACATTCCTCGAAACCCAACTTTCTCATAAGTCCTATAACTCTTATATTGCCCGACCATGTTTGAGTATAAATATCCTCGATTCCATTATTTAGAGCATATTTTATATATAGAGCCCAAGCTTCTGTTGCATATCCTCTCCTACGTAAATTTAAATCTGGAATACCAATACCTATTGTTAACTTACCATTACCATTGGTATAACAATAATTATCATCTATATGATAGGCGTTTATCCACCCGATATGTTTTTTAGTTCCATCATTAATACAAATTTGAAAACCATATCTAAATTTAAGAGGGTCTTGTTTTGTAAATAGTTTTTTATTCATCAAAGAACGATATTCTTCAGGGTTAAAAGATTCTTCTTCCATTTCCCAAGGAGCATCCCATTCTAGCCACTCTGTCTCTATAGTTTCCCACCTAATTCTGTCCTCTATATCTTCCTTAACCAAGTCTCTAAGTAATATATTTTGCCCTTGTATTTCCATTATTAGCTCCTCCTAGAATAATTTACATGAGTATATTATACCCTATTATTTACAAAATATCTATGTTCTACATTTAATTTGAATATAGCCAAGTAAAATTATAAAATTATTAAAGATTCTGATATAATTATATGTGAAGGATTAACGCATATTTGAAAAAATTCAGAATATTGTTTAAATAATGAAGAAATATAGTGTAGGTTTTGCTACACTAGAAATATAAAGGAGAAATTTATATGCCTGCAAGTTATACTCATTTTAATTTTGGACAAGAAGTCTTTGAAGTTTTACCAAAGGAAATTAAAGAAATGATAAGTCCCAATATAAAAGCATATTATATAGGACTCAATGGTCCTGATATTTTTTTCTATTATAAGCCTTTAAGTAGTAATTCTATAAATAGGTATGGTCACAGATTACATAGAGAGACTGCCTATGAGTTTTTAAATAATGCAAAGGAATATATTAGGCAAAGCAAGGATGAAGTTAGTTTTGCATATATTTTAGGATTTATCTGTCATTTTATTCTTGATAGTAAGTGTCATCCATATATTTCAGAAGCTATAAGGCGTACGGAAATATCTCATGCTGAGATTGAAGCTGAATTTGATGGCTTTTTAATGAGAAGAAATAATTTGAATCCCAGAAGGCATAGTGCAGGTGAGCATATTGCTGCAGGTAGAGTTATAGCAAACCATATATATCCATTTTATGAGAATATTAAAGGTGATGAAATATATAAGTGCCTTAAATCTGTGAGATTTTACAATAAATTACTCTTGCCATCTAATGATTTTAAAAAATGCTTTATAAAAGGAACTCTGAAAATTATTAAAGGTGGAGAAAGTTTTAGCAATATGATTATTAATGAAAATCCAAATCCTAAATGTAAGAAAATAAATGAAGATTTATTAATTCTTAAAGAAAATGCATTAGATGAAGCAGTACATAACATTGAGAAATATTATTATGCTGTTAAAGATAATAATAAGCTTAGTGAAAGATTTAATTGTAATTTTGAATAGGAGGGGAAAAATGAGCAAATTCACTAAACTAGAAAAGAACTGGATCTTATATGATGTAGGTAACTCAGCTTTTACCATGCTAGCATCTACCATAATCCCAATTTACTTTAAAAACGTAGCTAAAACTGCGGGCATTTCAGCCGCGAATTCTACAGCTTACTGGGGTTATGCAGTATCAATGTCTACTATAATTGTAGCAATACTTGCCCCTATACTTGGTACTTTAGCAGATACTAAGGGGTACAAAAGACCATTATTTTCAGTGTTTATGATGATGGGGGTAATAGGCTGTGCGGCTCTATCACTTCCAGTACCTTGGATTATATTCTTAGCCATATTTGTTGTAGGAAAGGTAGGATATTCAGGAAGTCTTGTGTTTTATGATGCAATGCTTAATGATGTAACTACAGATGAGCGGGGAGATGAGGTATCTTCTAATGGATTTGCATGGGGTTATATAGGTAGCTGTATTCCTTTTACCTTAAGCTTAGTACTTGTTCTTTGTGCAGGTAAAATTGGGATTTCAACTCCTTTGGCAACAGGAATAGCCTTTATAATGAATGCACTTTGGTGGCTTTTGGTAACTGTACCTCTTCTAAAAAGTTACCAGCAAAGATACTATATCGAGAAAAGTGATAAACCATTTGCAGATACATTTAAGCGCCTTGGAAAAGTGTTTACAGGCATAAAAAAACAGAAAAAAATTCTATTGTTCCTACTTGCTTTTTTCTTCTATATTGATGGAGTTAACACTATTATTGGAATGGCGACTTCCTATGGAAAAGATGTTGGTATCTCGGATAGCAATTTATTATTGGCTCTTTTATTAACACAGGTAATAGCATTCCCTTGTGCAATAGTGTTTGGTAAGCTATCAAATAAAATCAAAGCTGAAAAGTTAATCACAATTTGTATTTCAGGGTATATTTGTATAACCATATTTTCATTACAATTAGATAAAACTTGGGAGTTTTGGATGCTTGCTGTATGTGTAGCTATGTTTCAAGGAGCAATCCAAGCTCTATCTCGTTCTTACTTTTCACGAATTATTCCTAAAGAGAAATCTAGTGAATACTTTGGATTCTATGATATCTTCGGTAAATGTGCTTCCTTTATGGGGACAATGTTAATGAGTGTAGCTACCCAACTTAGTGGAAGTTCAAAGGTAGGAGTTGCAGGAATTGCAGTAATGTTAATCATAGGATTTATAATATTTAAGAAGGCTACTAAGGTACAGATATCTAATCAAAGTGAAAGCTCTATTACTCTTTAATATGTGAAATTAACATTATAACATTTATTTCATATTATAATATTAATTAAGAAAATAGGAGAATTTAAATGAGCAGTTTAAACCCTGAAAAGCTTTCAGTGGAATTTAGAAAAGGGGTTACGACTACAGACCCAATTATACCTAGGTGTTACACTCTCACTCATTCTGATATAACAGCAGAACTTTTTTTAACTATTGGATTAACGTATGCTTATGACAAAACCAATGCAATGAGAGATGAAGTACTTGGAGAATGGGTTAAAAATGGAGAAAATTATTTTTTCTATGTTTATTTGTATGTAGATCAAAAGTTTGATCCAAAAGTAGCAGCCATACGAGACTACATTTTTAGGCGTGAACTTCCACTTGCCTTAGAAGCAATAAGATATGGTGATAGAGAATTTTTTATTTCTCATCCTGAATTAAATTATGTTCCCATAATAGTTTACTTTATATCAACAAACCCTGAGTTTAATAAAATAGAAAATTGGGGAACTTTTTCTGACTATGATATTACTAGTTCTAAAAGGTATATTCAAGGCAACTCAATTTGTAATAATAGATACTTACTTGACATAAAAATCGGTGATATAACTGGAGACGGTATACGGGATAAGGTATCTCTATATGGCAATAAACCAGATGGTGTCACAGGAATTTTTGCTGATAACATTACTATGGTGATAGAGGATGGATATACAAAAGAAAAAAAAGTCATTGCACCTGCACTTAATTCAGGATATAATGCCAGATTATTCATTGGCGACTTTACAAAAGATAAAACAGATGATATTAAAGTAAGCATTGATTCAGGTGGCAGCGGTGGATATGGCTACTTTTACATTTATTCATTTAAGAATAACAATCTTAAAGAAATTTTCAACTTCGATATATACAATAATGAGTATGATTATAAGGTTAATTATGCGGACATCTATAATGTTGATGTAGGGAATGTTATGCTTGATAAGCTTTTTATATTAGACATAAGCAATAAAGGATATGATTATTTGAATAAATATTATGATGAAAACGGTAAATTAAAGAAACCCGTACAAGGAGGAGTACTTGCTTTAAGTACATTAGTTCCAATTATAAATGAAGAAAAAGATGTTTTTGATCTACTTGCGTATCAGCGAATTATTGGCACTTCTAACAGTGATACGCTAGGGTTTATTGAAAATCTGCTTACTTGGGACGGTGAAAAATTTGTTTCTTCAAGAATCCTTGCATCTATACCGGGTACAAATTTAATATCTCTTTATTAAATTTTTATGTCTTTATATATTATAATTTGCCCGTGTTTTCTCTGGGTAAATTTTGATAAATGATGCTTCTTTAGCTTAAAATATCAAAAGTAAGAATTTTCAATTGACACTGTAAAAATATTATGATATTATATTGAAAAGTAAATATATAACCCATGGGGGAGTAGTTTGCGCATTATATAATGCGTTTTTAAGTCAACATCATAGCCTTTTGGCTTGGCTTTAAATTAAATAACCAGACTCATGTGTAGATTAGGCGGTGCCCATCTATGCATGAGTCTATTTTTATGTTTGAGTAGACGCATGTATGATGAAACACTGAATTTAGAAGGGGGAAAGGTTAATGAAATTTTATTGCAATGAAGCAGAAGAAGTATTGCAAGAAGTAAAAAGTAATGAAAATGGTTTAACTTCAGCGGAAGCTGACAAAAGACTAGAGGTAAACGGCAAAAACAAGATTAAGGAGGGTAAGAAAGTTACCACCTTTGAACGTTTTATGGACCAGCTTAAAGATCCAATGATCATTATACTGATTGTAGCAGCAGTTATTTCTGGTGTTACAGCTGCATATTCAGGCGAAGGTTTTGCTGATGTTATAATCATAATGGTAGTTGTAATTGTAAATGCAGTACTCGGTGTTTATCAGGAAAGTAAAGCTGAAAAGGCAATTGAAGCATTGCAGGAAATGGCCGCAGCAACAAGCAAGGTTCTTCGTGATGGACAGATCAAATCTGTTAAGAGTGAAGATATTGTGGTTGGTGATGTAGTTCTCCTAGAGGCAGGAGACGCTATACCAGCAGACGGAAGAATCATTGAAAGTGCAAGCATGAAGATTGAAGAATCTGCACTTACAGGTGAAAGCGTACCAGTTAACAAAGTTATGAATATACTTGGTCTTGAAGGTACTCAGGATGTACCTCTTGGTGACAGAAAGAACATGGCATACATGGGAAGTACTGTTGTTTACGGTCGTGGTAAAATTGTTATAACAGGTATCGGAATGGATACAGAGATGGGTAAGATAGCCGATGCTATTGCTCAGGCTGAAGAAGGACAAACTCCACTTCAAATCAAACTTGCTCAACTTAGTAAAGTACTTAGTTATCTAGTACTTGGTATTTGCGCATTTATATTTGCATTCAGTCTTATCCGTTCAGGTAAATTTGATGGAACTACAATCTTAGATACATTTATGATTGCGGTAAGTCTTGCGGTTGCAGCTATACCAGAAGGACTAGCAATGGTTGTTACAGTAGTATTATCAATAGGCGTTACAAACATGTCAAAAAGAAATGCAATCATTCGACGTCTTACAGCTGTTGAAACATTAGGCTGTGCAGAAATCATTTGTAGTGATAAAACAGGAACATTAACACAAAACAAGATGACAGTTGTAGAGCATTATGGTGATAGTTCAAAACACCTTGCAACAGCAATGGCTCTATGCTGTGATGCTGAACTTGATAAAAACAATGAGGCAACTGGAGAACCAACAGAATGTGCACTTGTTAATTTTGCATATAAAGAAGGACTTCCAAAACCACAACTTAAAGAAAGCGCTCCAAGAATAGGAGAAGCTCCATTTGATTCATCACGTAAGATGATGAGTACTGTTCATAAGACAAGTGAAGGAATTATCCAATATACAAAGGGTGCACCAGATGAAGTGTTAAAACTTTGTACATCTTATGTAAAAGATGGCAAGATATTACCGCTTGATGATGAGGCAAGAGCAGAAATCTTAACTGCAAACAAGGAAATGGCTAGCAAGGCTCTTCGTGTATTATGTGCAGCACAGAAAAAATACGATGCAGCTCCAGCTGACTATGAATTAGCTACCCTTGAAAATGATCTTACATTCTTAGGTCTTACTGGTATGATAGATCCAATCCGTCCAGAAGTTAAGGATGCAATTGTAGAATGTAAATCAGCAGGTATTACTGCAATCATGATTACAGGTGACCATAGAGATACAGCTATTGCAATTGCAAAACAGTTAGGTATCCTTGAAAATGAATCACAAGCAATCACAGGCGCACAGCTTGATAAGATTAGTGATGATGAGTTATCAAAGACAATCGGCAATTACAGAGTATATGCAAGAGTTCAACCGGAACATAAAGTTAGAATCGTTAATGCTTGGCGTAAGAACGGCTGCATTACTGCTATGACTGGTGATGGTGTAAATGATGCTCCAAGTATCAAGAATGCAGATATTGGAATTGGTATGGGAATCACAGGCACAGACGTTACTAAGAATGTTGCAGATATGGTTCTTGCAGATGATAACTTTGCATCAATCGTTGGTGCAGTTGAAGAAGGAAGAAGAATCTACGATAACATAAGAAAAGCAATCCAGTTCCTACTAGCTTCAAACATGAGTGAAGTATTAAGTATATTTGCAGCAACAGTAATGGGATTCACAATTCTACAACCAGTACATTTATTATGGATTAACCTTATAACTGACTGTTTCCCAGCACTAGCACTTGGTATGGAAAAAGGCGATGCTGACATCATGGAAAGAAAACCACGTTCATCAAAAGATGGTATTTTCTCAGGTGGACTTGGGTTTGATGTAGTATACCAGGGTGTTCTTGTAACTGTTGTAACAGTTGTAGCATATTTTATCGGTCACTATATGGAAAGTGGAGTTTGGGAAATCGCAAACAGCCCTGATGGTACAACAATGGCATTCTTAACATTGACATTTGCAGAGCTATTCCACAGCTTCAATATGCGTAGTCAACGTGGAAGTATCTTCAAAATCAAAGGCAAGAACAAGTTCTTGCTAGGAGCAACTATTGTAAGCTTTATCCTTACAACAGCTGTAATTGAAGTTCCTTTCCTTGCAAATGCATTTGAATTTGCTACAATCAATATTGAAGAATATATTGTTGCAGCATTACTTGGTCTATGCGTTATTCCAGTTGTTGAGATTGTTAAGTTCATCCAACGCAGAATGGAAAAGAATAAATAATAAAAGTTATACAATAATTAGATATATATTTTTAAGGGGCTGTTATGTAACAGTCCCTTTGTTTTTGACGAATAAATATTATTAATTAACATTATTTAAATATTAATAATCAATATTATGAAACAATGGATTTACAAATGTAAAAATGTGTACTAAAATATAATTATAAGAAGTTTATATATGAGAGGAATGAATTTAATATGTATGAGATGAAAGAAGAATTTAAAACTGGAATAGAATTTGTTGATAAGGAACATAAAATGCTTTTTGATATTGCAGATAGAATTTATGTATTATTAAATAATGAGTTTAGTATTGATAAATATGATAAAATTGTAAGTGTAATTGAGGAACTTAAGGACTATACTTCTTTCCATTTTAAAGATGAAGAAGCTTATATGGAAAGTATAAATTATAAAAGAATGTTTACACAAAAGATAGATCACAATAATTTTGTGAAAAAATTAGATGATATAAATTTAAAAGAGTTAGATGAAAATCAAGATAAATATATTTTTGAGTTATTAGAATTTGTAAATGACTGGTTAATCCATCATATACTCGAAAAGGATAAGCTCATTGGTGAAAATTAATTTGATTTTATAATAATTAAGAAGCTACGCTCTGGTGGCTTCAGTGGCGAGTTAATAGCTACATATGTAAAGTTGGATATTTAAATTTTGAAGTAGCCCTAATTTTTTTAGGGCTACTTTTCTTCCTAAGACATTGTAAGTACTTTTTCCTGGATTCATTAAAAATGAATGCACATAGAACATATTAGTGTCACAAGCACTTACAATATATAAAAAAAAGTTAAAAAGTTAAAAAGTTAAAAAGTAAAAAAGACAAAAAGTAAAAAAGTAAAAAAGTAAAAAAGTTAAAAATGGAAAAACTAAAAATATGTATTGCCACTATAAATAAATATTGCTAGAATAAAGCATATAGAGGTTAATAAAGAAAACAACAATTAGTATAATTGAAGGAGACGGATTTGTTATGAATGTTACAAATATTGCGGAAGAAACTTATCAATTATCCATTAATTTAGAAAATATATTGTTCGAAGGGTTATGGGAAATACCAAATGGCGCTTCTATCAATTCGTATATTATAAAGGGTGAAAAAACAGCAATAGTAGATGGAGTTTGCTCCTGGAATGGCGCTCCTGAAAGTTTATTTTCGGCATTGAATGAAATGGCGGTTTCACCAGAGTCTATTGAATACCTTATTGTTAATCATATGGAACCTGATCATTCAGGTTGGATTGAGGCATTTAAAAAATTAAATTCTAAGGTTAAAATTGTTTGCAGCAGTAAAGCAAAGGACTTATTGGGTGCATTTTGTGGAATAACAGAAAATATCATATGTGTTAAACACGGTGATACATTGGATTTAGGAAATGGGCATATTCTAATTTTTGCTGAAATTCCTAATGTGCATTGGCCAGATACTATAGCAACATTTGATGCTTCAACTGGTATTCTGTTCTCATGTGATGCATTTGGTTCCTTTGGTAAAATAACATCTTCAAAATATGCTGATGACCTTAGTGATGAAGAGCTAAAAGCATATGAAAATGACACAATAAGATATTATTCTAATATAGTAGCTACATTTTCTATGCAAGTTAAAAACGCTATTAGTAAGTGTAAGGCGTTACCTATAAAAATGATAGCACCTAGTCATGGCCTAATGTGGCGTAATACAGATAAGATTATTGAAGCTTATTCTAATTATGCAAGCTATCAGAATGGACCAGCTAGACAAGAAATTACTTTAATCTGGGGTTCTATGTATGGTATGACGGAAAAAGCAGTAAAACATGTAATAGGAATATTAGAAAAAGAAGATATCATAGTTCATGTACATAGGGTTCCACAGGATTCATGGGGGACAGTGCTTACTTCTGCATGGACTTCAACAGGAATTATACTAGCAATGCCAACCTATGAGTATAAAATGTTCCCACCAATGGCAGCAGTACTTGAAGAGCTGGGAAAGAAAAAGGTTTGTAATCGAAAAGTATTCAGATTTGGTTCCTATGGATGGTCCGGTGGAGCACAAAGAGAGCTAGATGATATAAATACAAGACTAAATATGCACTGGGAATTTTTGGAACCAGTTGAGTTCAAGGGAAATCCAAGCTCTGGAGAAATAGAGCTAATTAGTCAGAGAGTTCAAGATTTGATTAAAGAAGTAAAAGATATAGGAGAAAAGCCATGCTAGACATGGCTTTTGTCTTTTTGGAGGAATGGGCAATTGACAATGGACAATTGACAATTGACAATGGACAGGGGACAATTGACAATGGGAGATTGGGGATTTGGAGGATTTAGATGCGGATTGAAGAGATGTTTCAAAAAAATGTTGAAAGAGACATTAAGGGTGTTATAAAAGTAGGTCAGGATGAGACTTCTAATATATTTGAGGAACTGGAGGAGTACGTTGTTACCAAAGAGCTATTAGGACATTTTGGCGAGCTTTTTAAGGCTTATGGCAATAGTATTAATAAAAATACAGACAAGATGGGAGTATGGATTTCTGGTTTCTTTGGTAGTGGTAAGTCTCACTTTTTAAAGATATTGTCTTACCTCCTTGAGAATAGAATAATTAATGGTAAAAAGTCTATAGAGTACTTTCAGGATAAAATCTATGATTTAGCGGTTCTTAAAGATATGAAACAGGCAGGAGACATAAAAGCAGATACAATTTTGTTTAACATAGATTCTAAAAGTGACTCAGATTCTAAGGGAGACAAGGATTCTATTGTAAAAGTGTTTAATAAAGTTTTTAACGAAATGCAAGGTCTATGTGGCTCTATCCCTTGGGTTGCTGATTTAGAGAGACAGATGACTCAAGATGGATTATATGAGGAGTTCAAGAGAGCATTTGAAAAAATATCAGGGAACAGGTGGGAAGATTCTAGAGAAAATTTTTACTATGAAGAAGATGCCATAGTAGAAGCACTCTCTAAAACAACTAAAATGAGTGAGGAAGCAGCTAGAAACTGGTATAAAAGGGCTGAGGAGAATTATTCATTGAGTGTGGAAAAATTTGCACATAGGGTAAATGAGTATATAGGAAGTAGAGGAGAAGATCATCATGTAATATTCCTAGTAGATGAAATAGGACAATATATAGGTGAGGATTCTAAGTTAATGCTAAATTTGCAAACCGTAGTTGAGAATCTTGGAACATATTGTGGTGGTAAGGCATGGGTAATTGTAACCAGTCAACAGGATATCGATGCTAGTACAAAGGCATCAGGAAATGATTTTTCAAAGATTCAAGGTAGATTTAACACAAGATTATCCCTATCCTCTAGAAATGTGGATGAAGTAATAAAGAAGCGTTTACTTCAAAAGACCAAAGGCTCAGCAGATTCTCTAAAACTTTTATATGGAATCAAGAGCTCAATTTTAAAGAATTTAATAAACTTCTCTAGTGATACCGCTGAGATGAAAACTTATGAAAATGAAACTGAATTTGTGGAGGTATATCCTTTTGTGCCCTACCAGTTTAATCTCTTACAATCAGTTTTTGCTGGAATAAGAATTCACGGTGCGTCAGGTAAGCATTTATCTGAAGGAGAGAGGTCTCTCCTTAGTTCATTTAAAGAAGCAGCAATTAAATATGTAGGAGAAGAAATGGGAGCGTTAATTCCATTTTTAGCTTTTTATGATACTATGGAAGGCTTTTTAGATGGAGATATTAAAGATGTTATAATTCAAGGTAAAAATAATTCAGGACTTACTGAAGAAGATTTAGAAGTGTTAAAACTCTTATTTATGCTTAAATATGTTAAAGAAGTACCTTCAAATCTTGAGAACATTTCTACCCTTTTAGTTAAAAACATTGATGATGATAAGTTAGAAATTAAAAAGAAAGTTTTAGAATCTCTAGAGAAACTACTTAGAGAAAACCTAATTGAAAAAAATGGGGAGAAATATATATTTCTTATAAGGGAAGAACAGTACATTAATAATGAAATAAAGAATATGTCAGTGGATATGGGGGAAGTAATACAAAAAACTCAGGAGATCATTTTTGGAGAAATTTACACTGATAAAAAGTTTAGATATTCTCCTAAGTACGATTTCTCCTTTAATTCCATCATTGATAATAAAGGTAAAATATCAAAAAACAATGAAATTGGAATAAGAATCATCACACCTTATTTTGATTCAAGGGTAGAACTTACTCCAGAGGAATTGAAACTCATGTCTGGAAGAGAAAAAAATGTCATTGTAAAACTTTCAGGAAATACAACATTTCTAGAAGAGCTGGAAGAGCTACTTAAAATACAAGGATATTTAAGAGTAAGGTTAGGTACACCAGAAGCAGATATTATGGAGAGTATAAAAACAAGAAAATTTAGAGAAGTAAGAGAAAGAAAAGAAAGAATTAAAACATTATTATTACGAGAATTAAAGGGTGCAGATATTTATGTAAATGCTTCTCTTTTGGACATTAAAGAGAAAAACCCAGTGGATAGAATTAATGATGGATTTAGAGTGCTTATAGAAGTTTTATATAAAAAATTATACTATGTAAAAACCTTTGTAAAGGGCACTAAGGATTTATATGAAATCTATTCTGATAATAATAGTGAAATAACTTCCATTGAGGATGAGCCCAATAAACTTGCTTTTCAAGAAGTACAAGAATATATAGAAAGAAACACTGGAAGAAATATTCCATTGAATATGAAGAATATATATGCATTATATTCAAATTCGCCTTTTGGTTGGACTGAAATTGACATAGTAGCCATAATAATAAAACTATTTAAGGCACAGAAAATAAGGCTTGAACTTAATAGGGAGTATTTATCTATCACCGATGAAAATATTATAAATTGTTTAACTAAGAAAGATTATATAGATAAGGTATTAGTTAAAAAGAAAATTCAAGCTCCATCTAATTATATAAGTAATGTAAAAGAAATAGGCAAGGATTTATTTAACTATTCGAAAGTACTAGAGGATGAAGATGCTCTTATGAATAGATTTATAGAACTTGGAAAAGGTGAAGTTGAAAGTATAAGAGAACTATTAGTAAATTATGACAAGGCTAATTATCCAGGGAAAGACATACTTTTAGAGGGAATGAGAACCCTTAATAAAGTAATAGACATAAAGGATATTGGGGAGTTTTATAAGGAGGCTTATGACCTTAAGGATGACTTTTTAGATTATGCAGATTACTCTGAAGAAGTTAAGAAATTCTTTGAAAATCAGAAAAGTTTCTTTGATGAAGGGCTAAAACAAGTAGAAATTTATAATAAAAATAAAACTTATGTTTTAGATAAAGAGGCAATAGACATTATTGAAAAGATAGAGGAAATTGTAAGTAGCAAAGAACCGTATTCTAATATCCCTAAGCTGAAAGGGCTGGTTGAAGAATTCTCTAACAAATTTCAAGCACTCTTAGAAGAAGAATGTGAGCCTATAAGAATGGTTATTGAAAGTGATTACGAGAAGGTCAAAGCTGAGCTCAATATATATAACCAGGAAGATGAGTTAAGTAAAAAATTTAAAAACCAATTTGATGAACTCCTAAATAGACTTCAAAATATGGAAAACTTTTATGAAGCTATAGCCATGAAGGAAGAAAGTCATAGGCTTAAAATGATTTCCTTTGATGAAATATCTAAGAAATTAGATATAACAAGTAAAACTAAAAATGTAAGTATATCAAGCATTTTAAATGGAACACAAACTATAAAGAGTAGCAGTGATATAGAAGCTTTATTAGCTGATATGAGGAAGAAGTTAGAGGAAGAGCTGGAGGAGAATACGGTAATTAGACTTATATAAATTAACAAAAACTTAAAACAATTGAGAATTGAGAGTTGAGAGTTAGAGTTGAGAATTGAAAATTAATAATTAAGAATGGTTAACTAAAAGTATATATTCTTTTAGTTAGCCTTTTAAATCTGTTATAATAGTCATAGAAAAGAAAAAATGTAATCATTAAAATACGATGAGGTGTTTTCATGAATAATGAAAAGAGAAAAAAGATACTAGAGATTTTAGAAGAAACCTATAAGGGAGCATCCTGTGGACTTGATTTTAATAGTTCTTATGAGCTTTTGGTATCAACTATACTTTCGGCTCAGTGTACTGATGAGAGAGTTAACATAGTCACTAAGGAGCTTTATAAAGAGTACAATACTCCCGAGGCTATGATATCACTTAGTGAAGAAGAACTTGGAAAGAAGATTCATAGTTGTGGATTTTATAGAAATAAGAGCAAGAATATTTTAGGGGCCACTAAGGCTATTATAGAAAAATATAATGGAGAAGTTCCAAGAACTATGGAGGAACTTATAGCACTTCCTGGGGTTGGTAGAAAAACTGCCAATGTGGTATTATCTAATGCCTTTGGAGTACCAGCCATTGCTGTAGACACCCACGTATTTAGAGTATCAAATAGAACTGGCTTTGCTAAAGGAAAAAATGTAGAAGAAGTAGAACAAAAGTTGATGAAGTATGTACCTAAGAGCATGTGGAGTGATACCCATCATTATATAATTTGGCATGGAAGAAAGATATGTGATGCGAGAAAGCCAAAATGTGGGGAGTGCCCTATTGCACCTTACTGTGAATACTTGAATAAAGTTGAAATTTGAGAGTTAACCAATTGACAATTGACAATTGACAATTGACAATGGACAATGGAGAGTTGAAAGTTGCGGAGAATAATTTAGAGAATATAAGTTAAGATGAACTTGGGTTGATATTGTCTAAATAAGTATAAAAATAATCTATGTAGTTTATGATTCACAAGATATTAAGAGGAGGATTTTAATTATGTCATATGGTGAAGAGTCTTTAAAAATGCACAAAGAAAAGAAGGGAAAGCTAGAGGTTGTAGGAAAAATACACGTAAATACTAGAGAAGATTTATCGATAGCTTATACCCCAGGGGTAGCACAGCCTTGCCTTGAAATTGCTAAGGATAAGAACCTGGCTTACGACTATACTATAAAAGCAAATACTGTGGCTATAGTTTCTAATGGAACTGCTGTATTAGGTCTTGGAAATATTGGAGCTGAGGCTGCAATTCCTGTAATGGAAGGAAAGGCACTACTTTTCAAAGAATTTGCTGGTGTAGATGCTTTCCCAATATGTCTTGATACAGAGGACCCAGATGAAGTAATCAAAACTGTAAAATTAATGGCTCCAGTATTTGGAGGAATTAATCTAGAGGATATAAAAGCTCCAGAATGTTTTTACATAGAAGAAACTTTAAAGAAAGAACTTAACATTCCAGTTTTCCATGATGATCAACATGGAACTGCAATAGTTGTATTATCAGGACTTTATAATGCACTAAAGCTTACAAAAAAGGATATTAAAAAGGTTAAAATAGTTATAAACGGTGCAGGCTCAGCAGGAATTGCAATATGTAAGCTACTTTTAAAAGCTGGAGCAGAAAATATTGTTATGTGTGATAAAAAAGGTGCAATCTACGATGGTGGAAATTGCTTGTTTGAATCTCATGAACAAATCGCCAAGGTTACAAATAAAAACAAGGAAACAGGTTCTTTAAAAGAAGTATTAGTGGGTGCGGACGTATTTATAGGAGTATCGGCTCCAAACATGATAAATGCTGAAGATGTAAAGAAAATGAATTCTGATTCAATTATATTTGCCATGGCAAACCCAACTCCAGAAATTATGCCAGATGAAGCTAAACGTGGAGGAGTAAGAGTTATAGCTACAGGTCGTTCTGACTTTGCAAATCAAGTTAATAACGTTTTAGTATTCCCAGGAATATTTAAAGGTGCATTAGCTGTAAGAGCTAGCGGAATTAATGAAGAAATGAAGCTTGCCGCTGCAAGAGCTGTTGCAAATCTTATTCCAGAAGAAGAATTAAATGATGAAAATATAATTCCAAATGTTTTCGATAAGAGAGTTGCAGATAAAGTTGCAGAAGAAGTTATGAGAATAGCTAGAGAAATGGGCATTGCAAGAATTTAAATAGAAATTATTAGCTTAATAGAGTGGTTATTTGGTTTTTCATAGAAAATCAAATAGCCACTCTTTTTATTTCGGTATAATTTCATACTATAGATTAAAAATTTCGTATAATAAGTATTATATGGTTTGTTAGTAATAAAATGTAATGAGGTTAAATAGAAGGAGGTTAAATAATGAAACAAATTAGCAAAGTGAAAAAGGTCTTCATATTATGCTTCATGATGATGGTGATTTTTTCTTGGACTACCCCTGCATACGCAGATATGGGACCTAAAGCTAAGCTTGTTATACATGTACAAAATCCGCCTAAGGAACTGTACTACTTAGATATACTGACAAAAGACATCTCTGAATATGACAACATTAGGGAAGAGGTTCGTCCTACATTAAATCAAGATATGGTGAAATTACTTTACAGCTATGAAAATGAAGACTGGAAACCTGGCCTTGCTGAAGGTACACATGTCCCAATGTTTGGTAATCTTGTAGGTGAACAAGATGGTGATGAAATGGTGCATACTTTTTCATATTTCGGTGTGCCAGATACTTATCGCATAATTATTGTTACTGAAAGTGGAAAGGTATCTGTTTCTGATGACTATACAAGGCATGCTCTCCAAAGTAGGGTTACTTATGATTACAGCAATGGTAAAATAACTGTTACGCCAATTTGGATTAGTTACAGCATACAATTTCTAACTACTTGTATTCCAACATTGATAATTGAAGGAATAATTCTTTTATTATTTGGCTTTAAGTTAAAGGATAATTGGAAGCCATTTCTTTTGATAAATGTTGTTACACAAGTTGTGCTCACACTAATCGTGGGAGTTTCTTTAATTAAAAATGGAACAACAGCCGCATACTCTATGCAGTTTCCGGTTGAAATTGCAATTCTCATTACTGAAACAATACTATTTCGTAAATTTCTTACGGGTAAGAGTAATGGTCGTAGGTGTATTTATGGAATAGTAGCAAATATAGCAAGTTGGGCCATTGGATTTTTCTTGATAAGATATCAGTTTGAATTATTAACGAAGTTTTTATAAACAGAGTTATTAGCTTCAGATGGAGATGGGAGTATTAGGGTGGGTAGTCATCGTTTAAATACAAGGTTATGTACTTAATGATATTTTCTCTTATGTTATATTTATATTTGATAAAAAATTACAAGTAGATAATTCCACTTGTAATTTTTTTTATATCTTAGCACAATAATAAACATCTACTTATTTTTAAAATTAAGTTTATTATAATTCTACCCTTTGTTTTTATTTTTAAAAATTAATCTTTTGTACAATAAAAATGGTGTAATAAATGCATTGGTTAATACAAATAATGTAAAGACAATCTTAATAAACTTTGGTCCTTGATAAACATAAGGATATAAGACATCATAGGATATATAAAAGAAAACTACAGTATTTGCGACAAAATACCAGACTATTATGATATCGAATATAATTTTAAAAAATGATGGTTTCTTATCCTTATAAATTAGATGTTTAGGTGTAAATACATAGTTATTTTCCAGTGACATAAGTGTAAAGATAATGCCTACAAGAAAAAATAAGAGAACAAACATTGGATTCAACATTAAATTCTCACCCCCTAATATAAGTAGTATATTACACATATATACAAACATTCAAGGGATTTGAATAATTTGGATGTTTTACTAGAGTTATCTTATTTCAAAACCCCAACTTCTACATTTATAACTTTACAGTCATGGATAGAAGAAATCTCTATGTTAGGATTGTGGTCTTTATGATAATCATGAATAATAAGGGTACTATACTTAGATAGATGAATTAAATTGCCTTTTATTTTAATATCTAAGTCTTCATTATGACAGAAAAAAACATAACTATGAGAAGAATATTTCTCTGTTTCATCCTTTAAAGTAAAGTTTAAAGGAACATTAGCACATAAAGTTAAAGTATTCATATTTCCGGTGCAGCCAGGTGCCATCATTAAATTAAAATCCCTAACTTTTCCGAAACTTTCTGTGTTTAGAGAGCCAGAAAATTCATGGATGTCAAAGGGATTTAAATGAATTAGTTCACCCTTTTCATGGGAAAGATCCATGGCTCCCTCTAAAGTAGTTATATATCTATATATCTTTGGAAGAACAGTAAAAGTTGAATGGTCTAGCTCAACAGTTGCGGAACTAATTCGCCATTTGAAATCCATTGCTTTATAGTTAGCACCTTTAGGATATATATAAAGCTCACTTGTAGTACCACCACTCCATATGGAGGTAGTTATTTTATCCTTTGTTATTAGTTCTAATTTATACCCCATAATATCACCCCAAAATTATTGTAGTAATTTACAATATTATATCTAAAATATTTTTTTCTATAAGGTCATTATATTTTCCTGATCTATAATCATTAGTAATGGCCTTTTTTTCATCAATAGAAACTGTAGGAAGTTTTTCTGTTAATTCTTTAGGCATTTCAACATAAGCGCCCTTTGGTGTCATATCCTCAGTGAAGGTTATTACTGTAGGTATATTTTTACACCCGACAGCTTCTTCAAGAAAATCTTCGTATCCAGTTCTAGGGAATAAGTGAATCTTTAGGTTTTCATTTTCTTCTGAAAGTTTTTGAACAAAAGGAATGGTTACAATACAATCAGGGCAGAAACCTTCAGTAAATATG
The DNA here is from genome assembly GCA_032077725.1 of Clostridium sp. Classification (GTDB taxonomy): domain Bacteria; phylum Bacillota; class Clostridia; order Clostridiales; family Clostridiaceae; genus Clostridium_J. The sequence continues at coordinate 23,167 of DAMAVY010000003.1, forward strand.
GCAGCATGAACAATACCATCTAAATTCTTTATTTTATCTTTGGCATTTTTTGAAAGTTTAGTATTTGCATAGGTCTTATCTTGTACATCCCCATACTTATCGTGTTGTTTTTCAATGTACTCCTCAAAACTTAAAGCCTTATTAAAATCTAACATAATATTTTATTCCTCCCATTATATAAGTAATATTTTTATATACTATATTATACAGCTATTTATTTAGCTTTTGATTATTCTATATAATAATTATAGCATAATTATATAAAATTCATGTTGCTGCGAAAAAATCAATTATCATAGTTTTTGAAATGTGGTCAAAGAATAAAATTAACTGTATAATGAGTTTATAGAATATTTAAAAAGGCGGCGATAATAATGTCAAAGGTTATTGAAAGATTTTTAGGTTACGTAAAATACGACACTAAGTCAAGCACAACAACAGGCACAACTCCAAGCACACCTGGACAAAAAGTTCTAGGTGAGGCTATATGTGAAGAGTTAAAGGAAGTAGGACTAAGTGATGTTTCCATGGATGAAAATGGTTACGTAATGGCAACATTACCTGGAAACACAGATAAGAACATCCCAACTATAGGATTTATAGCTCATATGGATACTGCTCCAGATTATTCAGGAAAAGATATTAAACCTCAAATAGTAAATTATGAAGGTGGAGATATTAAGCTAAATGAGAATACTGTATTATCTCCAGTAGATTTTCCAGAGCTTAATGATTATTGTGGCAAAACCCTTATTACTACTGATGGAACTACATTACTTGGAGCAGATGACAAAGCTGGAGTTTCAGAAATAGTTACTGCTATGGAGTATTTAATTGCAAATCCGAACATAAAACATGGAACTATAAAAATAGGCTTTACTCCTGATGAAGAAATAGGTGAAGGTGCAGATCACTTTAATGTAGAAAGATTTGCAGCAGATTTTGCTTATACAGTAGATGGTGGAGCTCTTGGAGAACTAGAATGTGAAAACTTTAATGCAGCTGGAGCTCATATCGTAATAAATGGAAGAAATGTTCATCCAGGTAGTGCTAAAAATAAGATGATAAATTCTCAACAGATAGCTATAGAATTAAATAGCTTATTACCAGTTAACGAGAGACCAGAATATACAGAAGGTTATGAAGGCTTCTTTATGCTTGCTGATATGGAAGGTACTATAGAGAAAACAACTATGTCTTATATCATAAGAGATTTCTTTAAGGACAGCTTTGAAAGTAAGAAAAATCTAATAAAAGAGATAGTAGACTTCTTAAACAAAAAATATGGGGAAGGTACTGTAGAACTTGCATTAAAAGATCAATATAGGAACATGAAGGAAAAAATCGAACCTGTAATGCATATAATTGAAACAGCTATGGAGGCTATGAAGGCTCTTGATATAGAACCTATAGTAGTTCCAATAAGAGGAGGTACAGATGGAGCAAGACTATCATTTATGGGCCTTCCAACACCAAACCTTTTCACTGGAGGAGAAAACTTCCACGGAAAATTTGAGTTTGTTGCCATAGATTCTATGGAAAAAGCTGTAGAAACTATTGTTAAGATAATAACTCTTTATGCAGAAAAATAAAATATAGGATAATCATACTCATACATAAAAATTGCCTTATTAATGCAAACTATAAGTAAATAATTAAGGAGGTAAGTCATGTTATGAGTAATGATAAATCAAGACCAATATATCCAATGTATCCATTAGATTCATTTAATTATTCTGGAGACTGTAGGAGAGATATTTTTGTGGATGATTCCCTATGGGAAGATGTAAATGAAGCAGAAATAGAAGCAGCTAAGGCAAAAAATCGTCAATCTTATAATATGGAATTGAGCAATGAAATTGCTTTTGATGATTTAAATGAAGATATAAAAAGTGAAAGTCAAGTTGACTTTGATGTAATTATAGACAATGTGGATATAAATGATTACGGAAATAATTATGAAAATGATTATGGTAGTTATAATAGTAGTAGAAGATTATATTAAACATTTTTAGAGGAAGAAGTAATTCTTCCTCTACTTTTGTTTTATTTAGATTGAAAGTTAATTTAATAATTTACATAAAAATAGTTGAATTAAGAATTCTTTCATAATTTAGTCACCCAAATGACACACAAATGTTGATAATAATAAATATAGAGATGAGAAATAATGAAACAAGTAATAAAACAAATAATTAACTTTTTAGATAGGGGGAAAATGTAGCATGTATAATGACTTAAATAATGAAAATACTAATAATGAAAACACAGATACAAATAATAATGAAAACACTAATGCAAATACCAATAGTGAAAACACCAACAATGAAAACACAAGCACAAATGACAATATCAGTAATGAAAACATAAGTGCAAATGAAAATGACAATAATGGAAATATAAGCACAAATGGAAGTGGTAATGATGGAAGTATAAATTACACATTAGTTCAAGATGTGGAATTTACCACCGATGACCCAAAAGAATCAACAAGTTCAAATGATTCAGCATCATGGCAAAGCGGAGAAGGGTTGAATGGCAAGAAAGAAAAAAAAAGAAAGCATAAGAATGGAGCGCCAGGGAAATCATATGTAGCTATTGCCCTTATATGTTCTATATTAGGTGGAGGAATTGGTACAGGAGTAACTTATGGGCTTATGCATAGTAATGCACAAATATTACCTAATGAAACTAAAAAAAGCACCACTAACAATTTAACCACAAATCTTAATTCAATAGCTGAGATGAGTATACCTGAAATTGTAGCGAAAGTTTCACCAGCTGTGGTTGGAGTATCAACTACTTCAGTAGCAGTTAATCAATTTGGATTTAATATGGGTGAGCAAGAAGGTGTGGGGTCAGGATTCATATTCTCAGAGGATGGATATGTACTTACAAACTATCACGTAGTTAAAAACGCTAGCCAAGTTAAAGTTACATTAAGCACAGGTAAAGAAGTTAATGCTAAAGTCGTGAACTATCAAGAGGATGCAGACCTTGCCGTTGTTAAAATTACTGATGATATAAAAATGCCAGGAATTGTTGAGCTTGGAGATTCTGATACTCTTCAAGCTGGAGAGCAAGTTATAGCAATTGGGAACCCTCTTGGATTAGACTATTTAGGTTCTGTTACAACTGGAATTATTAGTTCAGTTAGCAGAGATGTTGCAGTGTCAGAGGATGGGAAAACCATGAATCTTATTCAAACGGATACAGCTATAAACCCTGGAAATAGTGGCGGACCATTAATAAACTCAAGAGGACAAGTAATTGGTATCAATACAGCTAAGATACAGGCTTCTGGGGTAGAAGGAATAGGATTTTCAATTCCAATAAATAATGCTAGTGATAAGCTTGAGACCTTAGTACAACAAAAAATTAAATTAGGTATTGGTGTTGTAAACATAACTGATGATTTATCAAAGCAATACAAGTTACCAGTAGGTGTATATATACAGACAGTAGAGAATTTTAGTATAGCTCAAAAAGGTGGCTTACAATCTGGAGATGTTATTACTAAAATAGGTAGAAAAGGTGTTAAAACAGTAGAGGAGCTAAATGAAATAAAAGCAACCTATAAAGTAGGAGACTCAATAGAAATAGAGTATGTAAGAAATGGTGAAACAATGACAACTAATCTGAAAGCAGAATAAGTTGTGAGTTTAAGTGAGACTCCAAATCTTGATTTGGGTAGTTGAACTTACTCGACCGAACGCATGTGAGGCGGAGTTTCATATAAATATTAACTAGAGATAAAAATTAAGAACCGTAGAATAACTAAAGATAAAATTTAAAACCAAACTAAATAAAGTTAATAGTTATAATTATCCCCTAATTATAATATTATAAAAAAGTAATAGGTGTGAAGCTTGATATGAGAGCATTTCATACCTATTACTTTTTTAAGTGGTGAAAAACTAAGGATAAATAGAACGTGTACATATTTGAAACGTAATGTATAATATATATACTAGATTAAAATTGGAGGAGATGGAATATGTTAGATCAACGTTATAACTACAATTTATATAGGATTAGAAGAAAGGTACTTAGGATAATAGGGGCAAGTTTCCATATTTACAATACTGATGGAGAACTTCAGTTTTTTGTAGATCAAAAGGGATTTAAATTGAAGGAAGATATAAAAATT
>DAMAVY010000004.1:0-26563 GCA_032077725.1 Clostridium sp.
TTAAACATGTATATTAAAGGAACTAATTTTACTAATAGTATTACATAGCTAAAGGTATGTGTTACTATTAGTAAAAAATGTACATTTTATCATAAAAATAAGGCTAAGGATTTCTCCTTAACCTAGTTGTAGTATATCATGTATAAATTCTTTTTTAGTTTTAGTGATTTCTATGTAAGTTTCTTTTTCTATTCTTCCTTCTTCATATAAGTTTTCTGCAAATTCTATAAATTCTTTTGTTAATTCTAATAAGTTACTTGTAACATCTTCCATATTAACCTCCCTGAAACTATTTATTATCTTTAAAGTTAATTATTCTACAAAGAATTAAAAAATCCTCTATAAATCATATGACAATAAACGACAAATTAATAATTATACTTGGTACATATTTACTATTTTATGATTAATAATTTTGTAATACAATAGAAAAAGCGTTTATAAATATTTTTTGGGGAGGAATATGGGGATTATGGAAGATTTAGATAATGTTGAAAGTAAGATAGCAACATTAAAAAAACAATTAGATGAACTACTACATAAAAATAATTTTATAAGTACAACAGAAGTAATAAAGATCAGTGAAGAATTAGATGAAGTTCTATATCTATATCATAAAATAAAAAATAAAATTAATTGACATAAAAAAAGACCAGGACAAGCAGTCCTGGTTAATTTAATGTTATTCACCTATATAGTATATTTCCACCTTATCATTCTTCTTAGCTTTCTTAACCTCTTCTTCATATCTTTCTATTGCATTATTTATTATCAAATATGCATCTACTTGTTTACCATTAACTATAACCCTGTTATAATCTTTCGGTTTCATAAGTCTATCTATTTTACCAAGTGTTTCTACCCCTGCTATTCCATCAACTCCTAGATTATACTTCTTCTGAAATTCAATGATAGCTTTTCTTGTTTTTTCACCATAATAAGAATCTGCACCATATGGCTTTAGATAACTTGAGAATCCAAGATTAATTAAGTTTTCTTGAAGGTCTTTAACTTTTGATCCATTCATTCCTATCTTTAAATAGAAATCATTTTCAGATGGTTTTGAAGTTGACTTTTCAAGTGCACTATAATCAACATTAACATATTTACAAAAAGCTATTACTACAGCAAGAGCATACTTTTTCCAATCTCTCATAAGTTTCTGAGTATCGTTTTTGTTTGATGCAAAAGCATATTCTATAATTATTGTTTCAACTGAACCTGTGTCCCTGTGCATATAATAATAATCTAGTTTTTTATTACCTGGATAAGTTCTTGTAAATACCCTTCTCCTATATGCTCCTTGCTTAACTAATTCATCAAGAGTAAGTTTTGCCCACTTTCCATTTGAATAAATAGAATATGCAACTTCTGCTCCTATAGCATTTGATGTATAGCTGTTTATATGATTAGAAATACAATATTTTGCTCCAGAATTTTTTATTAAGTTGGTCCTTGTTTTAGGACCAAGATACTTATCGGAAGTTCTGGTCATCTTAGGGTTAATCCCAACTTTTTTAAATAAACGTCTTTGTTCCAGGGACATTTTCAAAGTGAAGTTTTTTTCTAAGAAATGCTCATTAGAACCTCCTCCACTATCTTTTCCACCATGGCCACTATCTATAATTAAATCTACATGTTTTGCTAACATATTATTTTCCCTCCTTAGTATTACCTTCTCTATATTTACCTAACTCGAATAAACCTACAGAAGATAGTCCAGATAGACCTCCAGCCCATAATCTTAAGACTAGATCCATATTCGTAAAAGGGTATGCAGCCGCACCTACTATAAAGCCTAAAAATAAACCTATTGCTGGCAATAAGTTTTTAGGTAAATTTATGGTTTTTTTAACCCCTTCATTTAAAGCTAATATAACTGGTGCTAACACTGTTGCAAATAATAATACTTGTTCCATTCTACATTCCTCCTTATAAATTTATTTGAGCTAAAATAATAGAAACTAGTATAGGTGTAGCTATAGCCCCTACTAACCACCATTTTGCTTTATCAAGTCCTTTTACTATTTTTTCTACGTTTCTTTCTAAATTCTTTACTATTTCTTGAAAACCCCTATCATTTATTTTTAATACAGATACTTCTTCTTTTAGTTTGTCTATATCAATACTATGCTTTTCCTGTGTATTTTCTATTGACTTAAATCTATCTTCCTTATTACATGTTTCCATATTACACCTCCTATAAAAACGCATAAGAAAAGAGAAGGATTATCCTTCTCTTAATTTTTACATATAAAAATATGTTCAATGTGATTATAGATCAAATTAATATTATTGGCATTTCAATTGTATCCATTTTATTGTAAAAACTCTCTAGCCTTTTCTGACTTAAAGCATCATTTTTGCTATCGTTCTTAAAGTTTTTGGCGTTTGCATTAGCATTTATTTGTATGAATTCAACTTTTTCATGAATTGCATATTTTTGAAGTTTACATAAATAATATGTTGAAATTCCTTTCTTTCTTAACTTTTCATCATGAACATATAGTAATTCTATTATCATTTTTTTCTTAGATAACTTTGAAAGAGCATTTCCAGGTATAAAAAAATCTATTGAAAACAAAACCTTCTTAGTTTTTTTATTATAAAGACAAAATTTCACATCTCTATCTCTACAATGATATCCATCTTCTGTTACCATAGTGAGTCCTTCATCATTAAATTTAAACACGATATCTTCTTTACATTTTTGAAGTATTTCTGGAAACCCCCAACCCCTTATAAAATTAGCCATCTCTTTACTAAATCCATTCATATATTACCCTCCCTTTTCCTCTAATATATCATATCAAAAGGAAAAAGGGATATAAAAATAACACCTAGGAAGGTGTTTATATCTCTACTATTAAATCTTGTCTTCCTTCTAATATTAAAATAGTATCTACATCCTCTTTAAATTGTTTAAAAGTTTCTTTAGTAAATACCATTTTATAATCTAAGTGATCACCTAATATTCTCATTGCTAAATATCCAGCCATATTGTTTTCCACCTCCTTTCACCACCTTACATGTTATTAATTAACAAAAAATCCATTGCTGCTTGAGTTGCTGCTAATTCTTCTTTTAATTTTTCTACTTCTGTCCTTTCTTCTACTATACCTAAATCTTCATAAACTCTAGCAATAAAATTTTCTTTTATTATTTCTTCTTTTGTTATGTCAAATACTAATTTACCATTATTTTCTAATAGATAACTATATAGACTATCATCTATTTCTGTAGATTGTTCTATAATTTCTTTTGAATGTATTTCTTTATCATAGAATTCATAATTGCCTTTTGCATCTATTTTAATATACATTTAATCCCCCCAAACTTGATAATTTATCCTGAAATCTGATGTCGGTTTCGCTCCCGAACTTCTTACATAAAATATTATTTCGGATTTAGAAGTCGCCTGATGTGTTATCGTTACATCCAAAGGAGCCCCACTTTGATACTTTGGAGTTGCTACTACATTATAAATATTATTTGGCAATGTAATAGGTAAAGTAACTCTTATATATCCTGTATTTCCACTAGCAGAATATACAACCTCTCCCCAAACTTTTATAAAATCATTTAACATTCTACAATATCCATCTTCATTTTTATTGTAAAATGAACTTGATTGATAAATTGGTCCATTTTCAAAACTATGTCTTTCTGCTCTAACCCTAAATTGTTTCATAACATTAGCAGATGCACGTGGTCCTATTACTATTTCACCCATGTCGGGAGTTTCTAACCAAGCACGAGATATAGCTCCTGCTAATGATGTGTTATCTCTGTATATTACATATCCACCAGACATATTTATAAGTGGGAATTCGCTATTTTGTCCATAGGGTGATGCAAGTTGTAATACTCCTTCTCCATCTCTGTAGGTTGTACCTATACTCATTCCTGTTTTTGCAAGCTCACCTGTTATTATAGCTGTAGGTAATATTCTATCTATAACTACAGTTTTAAATTTATCTGAAACTTCCACTTTAATATCATAGGCTTTATCTATAATATAACCCGAATAATAGCCCCAAACGCTCATTATAGATAAGCCCCAAGAATTATTATAAATTCTAGACCATGTTGGGTAATCTCTTGGCTTTTTATATATTTTTATAGTACATGTATTTTTCTCAGTAGTTCCTACTTTTAAACTGCTAACTTGACCTAATATGTCTACTCCTAAAAATGTTCCCATCCCATCTTCTGTTCCGCTTGAATTTTCATATCTTTTTGGAGTAACTTTTTGAATGTTTGGTGGTCCATAATCTGCAACTGTAATATCTAAAGTCCTTGTAAAAGTTCTATTTCTACTATCTTTTACAGTAGCTGTTATAGTAAGTGTTCCACTTTTATTTATTATATCTGTAGTTATAGCATCACCTATATAATTTTTACCATTGATGTGTATTGCATAGTTTTTTATAGTAGCATACTTATTTGCTACTGCATCTCTAAACCATATACGAATTTTAGATAAAGTTTTTATATATAAATCTATACCTGAATTAATTACAACTGTTGCATCTTCTCTATGCCCTATACTAGAAAAATAAGGGGCTATGTTTGTAGGTACTTTCGCAACTATTGTAGTTTCTGTCCTCTCACCAATCTGCTTTGTACCCTTAAATGTAGCAAGTTTTAAAGTCATGGTTGCACTTAGATTGTTAGGTATTTCTTCATATATTCTGTTTTGTCTTGTAGCATCTAAACTAACAGATATCGAAGGTCCACCTTCCCACTCACCTATATATTTTGTACCTAAATACATACTAACTTTATGAGTAAAAGATGCATCAGCTCTTTGAACTCCTACTCCAAAAGGTTCATCAATATCAAATTGAGTAGGTACTCCACTCATTGTAGATGAGCGAGGTATATCATTTAGTCTGAAATTACCTTCTACATGTCTAGTACCTATATAAGTTCCAGAAAGAGTTACCTTTAAATCAAAACTTGCATATATTTTAAATGTCTTTTCTCCCACATTATCGTGATACACTTTTTTAGTTACACTTTTTAATAATTTTTTCTGTCCAGCACTTATAGAAGGATTTTGTGTAAAATTATATCTTGAACCATCTATAGTAATATATCCATTATTGGTAGAGCTTGCATATATTGCATAATCTCCAGTTAGATAAAAATTAACTGTTACTTCACTATAATTATTTTCTATGTTTTGTGTAGCAGTCCACTCAGCTATTAATTTCCAAGTGTTTTTAAAATTATTTGTTATTACCCCACTTAACATTAATTTTCACCTCCTGCCCATTGCATCAAAGTCTTATCTCCATTTTTCTTAAACAAATGATTTCCTATTTTAGCATCTTCGGTAACTATTAATTTTTTAATATAAGAATTTTGAGCATCAAACCATTGAGAATCTACTCCATTATCTGTAAATGCTAATATATCATTCATTAATCTTAATTTAATTTTGCTATCTGATTTTCCTATTTCAAATCCATTCCCACTAAAATCAAAGAAAGTTGTAACCTCATTCAATTGATTATTGGTTCCATTTATATCGTTTTGCAAGCTTGTAAATGATAACCTCCACGTTTCAGCAGTTTCTTCTATTTTCTTTTCATAACCTTTTATTACTTCATTATCTGCATTTTGATATTCTGATCTCATAGTATTAATTACACTTTCAGCACTTGCCTGTAAATCACTTGTAAAGTTTACTGTTAGTTCTTCCATTTGAGTATTTACTGTGCCTTGCACTTCATCTGCTTTTTCTTGAGCAAATTCTTCTGTTTTTCTTTTTATTTCCGCCTGTATAAATTCTTGAGCATTGTTTAATTTTTCTTGGTATGTTGATATTCTATCTTTATAAATATCAAACCGTAAATCTACTTCATGTGCTTCATTATCTGTTACTTTCTCATCTAATATAACATTATTTATATAATCTACTAAATTGTTAAATGCAGTTATATATGCGTTATATGCTGTATTTTCTTCTACTTTATATGTCCCTTCTAGATGTTCATTATTATATATACTTTGATGAGTTTTATATATTTGTTGTTGTTGTGATTGTAAAGTATTTACATACTTTTCTATTGCCTTAGCTTCACTTTCTTCTATTATTCCATCTTTAAAAGTAGTGTTTACTATAGTTTGAAAGCCATCTAAATTATTCTGTACTTGTTGTATTTCTTTTTGAATATCTTCTGGCGCTGGTGTCCAATCTGTAGCTACGTTGCCTTTTTCGAGCTTCCAATTTTTAATATCGATATAAGTAGTCCCTGTTCCCAAAGCTCCTACTAAAAACAGAAATCTGTCTCCAGTTTCGCTTCCAATCTTAAATGTGTGAGTCAAGGTAAACCACTCATCTTTGATTGGAACGTTTTTATAGGGGTAGTGACTACCAAGGCTTCCAGGTTCCTGTCTGAAACCTGCTCTGACATCAATTGCATCCGTTCTTATCTCCATCGATATGGTATACTCAGTATCGGGTAATATATCCACCGCAAACGCACCCGTTCCTAAATTGCTCCAGAGATATGAGTGTGGAGAAGAATGTGTCGAGGTCACATCATAGTGCATATAATCATCAACTATAACACTAGAAGGGATTCCATTCGTTTTGTGCCAACTACCTTTTAAGATTGAACTATCTGAAAACAAGTTCCTTCCACCAACTTTAACATTGTCATACAGTGGACTCCAATTATAATCACTAGCTGTACTACTTTCTGTTTCTGTGTTTTTATTGAAAGCCATACCTACATAACGCTTACCTTCTGGATATTGGCTCATGTTACTACCGTTTTCATCATCAGCATATCTAACCCAAGTATATGTCGTTTGACCATCATCACCTTTAGGGCCTTCAATACCTTGTGGACCTCGAGAACCAGTGCTACCTTTAGGACCTGTATCACCTGTAGCCCCTGTAGCCCCTTTAGGACCCTTAAATAAACTCCATTCGTATAATGTATAGCTTGTCGGTGGTGTACTGCTTGTCGTTGTGACCATACCAATATAAGCTGTATTAGACTGCGGTGTAGGTGTCATTGGACTACCACTACTATTAGCAGAATATTGGATATGGACATATTGAGATACACCATTCGTTCCTTTAGGTCCTTGTATACCTTGAATACCTTGAGGTCCTTGTGGACCATTATCACCTTTAGGTCCAGTGCCACCAGTATCTCCTTTATCCCCATGAATACCGATTATAATAGGCTCAATATAAGTAGGTGTTGTACCAGAAGACCATGTTACCTTTTCATAGTTCCATAGGTATTTTTTAGTTGGAGTTGTTTTTTGCATCGTTGTAGTCCAGCCATCACTTCCTCTAGTAATTCCACTAGATAGACTTGTTGCTAGATAATATTCAGTAATTCCGGTAATACTTCTTCCAGTAGCTCCTGTAGCTCCTGTAGAACCTGTATTTCCCTTATCACCATAGACGCCAATAATTACAGGGATTGTATTATCACTATTTCCATCACTAAAATTAATCTTTTCATAGTTCCAAAGATATTTTTTAGTTGCGGTCATGGGTTGTATCGTTGTTTCCCAACCCGATGTCCCAGTAGTAACTCCAGAACTAGAGGATGTTGCAAGGTAATATTCGGTTATAGATGAAACGCTTGTTCCTGTATCACCTTTGGGCCCACGTTCTCCCGTTGCACCTTGCGGTCCTCGAGGTCCTATAGAACCTGTATCTCCTTTGTCGCCATGTATACCAATTATGATAGGCTCAACATAAGTAGGTGTTGTACCACTACTCCACGTTACCTCTTCATAGTTCCACAAATATTTATTTGTTGGTGTAGTCTTTTGCATTGTTGTGTCCCAACCGGAAGTACTTCTAGTGACACCACTAGCAGAGCTTGAAGCCAAGTAATGCTCTGTTATTCCAGTGATACTTCTTCCAGTAGCTCCTGTAGAACCAGTAGATCCTGTATCTCCCTTATCACCATAAACCCCGATAATTACTGGAATCGTATTATCGCTAGTTCCATCACTAAAATTAATTTCTTCATAGTTCCAAAGATATTTTTTAGTTGCGGTCATAGATTGTATTGTAGTTTCCCAACCCGATGTTCCAGTAGTAACTCCAGAACTAGAGCTTGTTGCAAGATAATATTCAGTGATAGAATCTACACTTACACCAATATCACCTTTTGGTCCCCTTTCTCCTGTTGCACCTTGTGGTCCTTGAGGTCCTTGCTCACCTTCTATTTTAGCCCAAGTATATTTGCTCAAACTTGTACTATCTGCTTGTGTAAAATCTGTATAAGTTCCCAACCAACTTCCAACATCTTCTCCACCATTTCCAGTAAATGATTGCCCACCATCATTGGAGTATTTTATATGAACATAAGAGGTCTTACCATCATCACCTTTTTCACCTTTTATGCCTATTCCATCTTTTCCATCTTCCCCAGCTATTTTAGTCCACTTGTAATGACTAGCTATATTAGAAGCTGTAGAACTTGTTTTCCCTTCTGCTATACCTATATACTTAGCATTAGTCGGGTTATCTGTCATATTAGAGCCATCAGGATTTTGGCTATATTTAATCCATGTGTATATTGGAGCATTTTGTATAGCATTATCTACATTGTCGCTTACTTCTTCTTCTATGGTTTTACCACTGCTAAGTTTCATACTAAAAGTATTTTTATCAAAATATAGTTTATAATCATCTGGATAACTTTTACCCATCAATATAAAATCATTAACTAAATCAAGTTCAAAATTTGGACCTCTTATGCTACCTGTAGTGATATTGCTTGCATCTAAATTTTTAAATCTAGCATCTTCAACTACAATTTTTTCCCAGTATGCACCAGTCCATATTCTCATTTCATATTCACCATTACCAACTGGTTTATACCACATATCATTAATTACTAAATCTTCACCTGTAGGCTCTGTAGGTCCTTTATAAATCATGTTTTTACCATTAGCAGCTATATATACAAAATCAATACTTTTTTCTATTTTTTCTATTTCTTTATATATGTTATCAAATTTACTATCGTTTTTAGATTGTATTAAGCCAACTGAATTACAAGTAACTTGATGATCTATTAATTTACCAGTAGAGTCAAATTCAGATTCATAAGATATGATTCTAACTTTTCTCTTAAATCCTATATCCTCATTGATAACCATAATATAGTCGCCTTCTTGAGGTTGTTCATACTCATATCCAGCCTTAGTTAAATCTTCCATTGTCAAATGAACTGATATATCATAAGAGTTCTCTACACTTTTTTCTAGTACGTCATATAGATTTTGCTCAACTGTATATCTTTCATCTACTAGAGGTTCACCTTCTAATCTGCCATATATAGCTGCTAAAGGACTTTCATATTCTACTTCAAGCCTGCCTAAACTTTCATTTTCAGGGTCTATAAAAGCTCCAAAACCCTTTCTATAGGTTATGAAGTCTTTTATATTCTTTTCTATTTTAATATCTTGTAAATTCAATCCTTTCCTAACTACTGTAGATAAATCTCTTCCTACTTTATACATTATTCTTACTACTCGACCATTCACCAAAAATTCTGCCCCCGTACTCTTAATAATGTTATTAAAAAGAGATATTCTGCTTGCCATTCCAAAGTTTTGTTTTTCTATAGCAGGAACTTGATTATCTAACAAATAAGAATAGCCACTATCTTTAAATATGAAATCTAAGTATGCTCTCATAGTATTAGATCCATTTAAAGTTGTATAAATAGAACTCTTTAAAAAATCATAGAAGAACTCATGAACTGCATCAAATTGAATTTCTACAGTATTGCCATTGTCTACAGGCAAAGCATAAGTTATAACATATTTTTCACCTTCAAATAGTATCTTCCAGCCAATATCTATGTTATCTATTACATTTTTATTATTGTAGATTATTCCTTCAATAGATTTTTCACCATTTACTGCTTTCTTTCTTTTTATCTCTGCTAAAGCTCCATGTCTTTTCCCTTTTTCATCTATAAAGCTAATCATCAAATCACCCCCTTACTTATAAAGTTCAACATAGTTTAATATTTCTATTTTGCCTTGAAATTCTGTTACAAGTGTGTTTATTTCTTCGTTTAAAGGCTTTAATTCTAAGTACTCATAGTTTGTATACTCTGTCACCGTTTCACCATTCTTAGTAGTCTCTAAGGCTCCTATAATGAATTCATCACCTTCAACAATCTGAATATCTGAATTATAGACAAATATTCTTCCATCTAAATTAATATTGAAATTTCCAGGTTGAACTGCATTAGAAGTTAATTTTAATTGCCAAGGATACTCTAGCTGACTATTAATAGCTGTACCTCTATATAAAAATGATTTACTTGTTATATCTAAGGTCTTAGGTATAGTTTCTCCAAAGGGTAATTCTGCTGTTATAAAGTCAATATAAAAATTAAATATCAAACCTTGACTATATTTCCCTATGAAACTAATATCTAAACCACTTTCACATACTACTTTAAATCTATATCCTATGCTTTCGTTAAATTCACCCTTATAGTCAATTTCTCCTATACTTTCACCAGGTAATTCAAAATTATATAAATCATCATCAGAATTTATTAAAGGAGTAATATAATAAGGTTCTGCATCAACTAAAATACCATTCAATTTGTCTTTTAAAACATGATAATTACTGAGGCTACTGGCTTTAATTTTGCCAGTAGCCTTTATTTTTTTACTATCATATCTAGTGCCAGAGTGAATATATCCACTTCTGCCTTTTACAACTCTTCTGTTTACATCCAAATTAACAGAACTGTAATCTACATCTAATACTTCTAATCCTAAATCTGATAGTGTTATATTTTTATTATTTTTAGTGATTAATAAATCTATTTAAATCACATCCTTCTATTTAAAAAATTCATCTTTATTTTCTTTTCTTGCATCTTTTTGTTTTACATAAGTATAGATTTTATCTCCTACTATTTCATTGTGTACCTCAAATTGTGGATCATATCTTTCTGAATTTCTAACTTCATCACTTAGATTGTCTAATCTTGAAGATACTCCACTACTCTCTATACTTGCACTAGTAGCGATAGCTGCATTCATTGTATAATTATCGCTTGTTAAAGCATTTGCTAAACTATTAGCTGTATTAGCAGCTTTACCTATCCAATTATCTAGTCCTATAACAAATCCCTCACCAGTATTTGAGCCTAAATCTTTCATAACTCTAGAAGGTGAATGAATTGATAAAGCTCTTCTAATTGTAGAAGTTACTCTATTTGCTATACTTCTAGCTGTTCCTACAATAGATCCAGTTTGTGAAGCAAGTCCACTTCTAAATCCTGCACCAACATTTACTCCTGCTGACCTTGCTCGACTTGAAGCACTTCTCATTATTGAAATCATACTATTCATTTGAGATGATACTATACTTCTTGCTGCACTCATTTGACTTCTTGTCATATTAGTCATAGAACTCATTGAAGATTTAAACATATTATTCATTGAAACTAAACTAGATTTAGTTATATTCTTCATTTGATTCATTGACATTTTTATAGTATTAGAAATTTGTGTAAATGATTGTTTAATTCCATTAGACATTTGAGTTAAACTTTGCTTTGAAATATTGCCTATATTAGTAAATGATGATTTTATAGTTTGCTCCATCTGCTTATAGGACTGTGTTACTTCCTTATTTGTAGAAGTAGCACTATTACTTATAGCATTTTGTTGAGCTGACATTTCACTTGTAACATTATTAGTCATGCTAGAAAGTGAACTAGTGGCATTTTTAGACATTACTTGATATTCATTACTACCTTTTTTATTTGCACCTGATAAATTGCTTTGAACAGTAGATAATTGTGAGCCTGTTTGACTACCTACATTACTAGTCATACTTTTTAATGATGAATTAACATTGCCAGCCATACTACTATAATTATTACTTCCTAGGCCTGATAATTTACTTGTATTAGATGATACACTAGATAATTGACTACTAGATTGTTTTGAAACATTGCTTGTCATTCCACTCATAGAACTTGATACATTTGAAGATAAGTTAGAATAATTACTACTACCTACTTGTTGAGCTGTTGTACTAGCTGTAGATAGAGCACTAGTAGCACTATTTGCATTATTACCTACATTTGTAGCCATTTGTGCTGTAGAATTTGTAGCATTAGTATTTAATTCACTAAATTGATTAGTAGTTTTAGATTTTCCTTCATCACCTTTTCCAGTAACAAAGTCCCACATACTACTAAATCCACTCTTTACACCTTCCCAAGCTCCACTTAAAACATTTGGTATTGCTTCTAATATACCTTTTCCAAGTCCTGCTATTAAATCAAATCCAGCTTGTACTATTTCTGGTATCATTCCAACTATTCCAGTTATAAATTGAATAATCATTTGTATACCAGCTGTAATTATAAGAGGCAAATTTTGAGCTATTCCTGATACTAATTGAACGACTAAATTTAATCCTGCTGATATAATTTGTGGTAATAACTGAATTATACCTTGTATTAGACTTAATATAATTTGAGTACCTGCCACTATTATTTGTGGTAGATTCTGCATTATTCCATTTACTAGAGCCATTATAAGCTGAATAGCTGCATTTAATATCATGGGTAAATTTTGTACTATAAAATTAACTAGACTTTGTACTATTTGAACTGCTCCATTAAGTAATAGAGGTATATTAGCCATAATACCTTGTACAAGTGTCATTATAGCATTTAAGGCAACTGGCAACATTTGAGGTAACATTTCTGTAATGCCTTGAATTAAACTTAAAATTATATTTATTCCTGTTGATATAATGCCAGGAAGATTTGCTATAACTGAATTGACAAAGCTCATTAATATATTTTGTGCCGATGATACTATTAAAGGAATGTTTTGTATGATTCCTTGAACTAAGCTTAATAATAAATTCATCCCTATAGTAATTAATTGAGGTATAGCTGATAATATCCCACTCGCTAAAGTTGAAACTACCATTAATGCAGATTGAATTAATGAAGGTAGATTTTGTCCTATTCCACCAACTAAAGATTGTATTATAGCTATAGCTGATTGAAATATAGTTGGTAAGTTAGATGTAATAGCTTTAGATAACTGTGTGATAAGTTGTGTACCACTTTCTAATAGTTGTGGTAACGCCGACACTATTCCTTGCACAAAATTAGATATTACTTCTGGCCCTTTATCTCTTGCAATCACTAGCATAGTGCTTATTTGGTCTCCAAAAGCATTATTTATTATTCCAAGTCCTGCAACCACTAATCCTAATATTGCAGCAGGGCCTATAGCAGATAATGCAATTCCCGCTAAACTCACAATAGCCTGAGTCATACCACCTAAGGCAGACACTCCGACTCCCGCAACTGTAGTCATAGTAGCACCAAAACCAGTTACTAGAGCACCTAATGTTGATAGAATTGTACTAACTCCACCAAAGGCCATTCCTATAGCTCCACTTGCACCAACTGCAAGGCTGCCAAGTCCACCTATAGCTACCCCTAAAGTACCTATCATCCCTATAGCTGTAGGTAGAGCCATTAATGCCACTAAATTTATAGCTCCCATTTGGCTAAAGCCATCTATTATTGTCGGGATTACTTTTTGTACTGCTTCTCCTGCTCGGTTAATATTTTCTTTAAATCCATTTAGTGTTTCAGCTATGCTTTTAAGTCCTCTAGCTTCTAAATCTTCATCTATAGCCCTTACAATACCTTCCATGTTTCTTTCAACTGCTGTTTTTAAATTTTTGAAAGAAGTTTTAATACCACTAGTAGCTCTTTTAGCCTGCTCTGCAAAGCCTTCTGTTCCTTCGTTTAATTCTATTAATTTATCTTGAAATTCATCAAATGTTATTTCTCCATTTTTTAAAGCATTATAAAAATCATCTTGAGCACTTTTACCAGTGTATCCAAAAGCCTTTGCTGTCTGCATTAAAGCACCTGGCATACTTTCCTGTAGTGTTCTCCAACTCATCATGTCAACTTTACCAGTGGATAGCATTTGAATATATTGTTGAGTACCTCTGCTTGCATCTGCTGCACTAGAGCCACTTGCTAAAAATGCATTATTAAGAGCAATTGCTGCATCTGTAGACTTATCTAAATCACCTGTTACTACAGTTAATCTTTGTACATTACCAGTTATATCTTCTAGTTTGGTAGGTAGTCCATCTATTCCATCTACCATTTTTTTAGATGCTCTTGAAGCTTCCTCAGCACTATATCCCCACATTTTCATAACTCGTGGGAATTGATTTAATGCATCATATCTGCTAATTGCTCCATCCATTGAACTAGTTAATATATTTAAAGCTTTACTTGCAATAGCAACTAAACCAATTGCCCCAGCAAGTTGTCTAAATCCACCCGCAAGACTATTTGCTCCATTATTAGCACTAGCAAATCTACGACTTATACCATTTAATGTACTTGTAGCACTTCTTCCCATACTAGTCATACCATTACCAAAGGCTCTGCTCATTCCATTAGCTGTATTTGCTACTACTCTTATAAGTGGATTAAATCTATTAGCTATATTATTTACTGTAGATGATACACCAGATACCATGCCTCTTAATCCATTTATAAATGAATTTGTACCATTTAAACTTGCACGCCCCATTGACATTGAAAACCCTAAGAAAGCATTATCTATATTTTTTGCTGTACTCCTAACATTACTTGATAATCTAAGCATAGAACTTTGCCACTGAGTAGGCACATATCTTGCTGATGATCCAATTGTATTAGCAATACTTTCAAAAGTTCCACTTATACTTTTTCCTAATTTGCTTGAAGCATTTGAAATCCCAGTAAAAGCAGAAGAGAAAGGCTTCTCAATACCAGAACCTACTTTGCTTTTTATTTTGGATAATCCACTATTAATAGCAGAGCTAGTTTTTTTCATTCCTTCACTCGCATAATGAGCAGCTAACTTAAAGGATTCTCTAAAGGGCTTAGGTATCTTTTCAGCAATTCTTGCAATAGACATTTGTGCTAACCCACCAGCTTTATTAAAACCAGATAATAGATTGTTTGAAAAAACTCTCATTTGACTAGGTACTAAACTATTTAAAGCAGCTAAAGCACTTTTTACTGCTCTCATCATTCCATTACCACCAGCTTCACTTGCTTTCTTAGCAGCATTAAAAGCATTTGTTGTTAGTCCAGCTACTTGATCCATTGCCTTTTTATAATCTCCTATATCAGCACCTATAGTAGCTCTTACAGAACCATCCATTGCCATATTCTCACCACCTTATTTTTTATTTTTGTTTTTAAAATGTTCATTAGCTAATTGTATTCTTTTTGCTAGTTCTTTTTTATCATCATTTTTATTGTTTTGTTTATTAAATAAATTAATAACTTTGTTTTCTTCTTTTCTTTTATCAAACATTTTTTTAAGACTTACCTTTTTAGCGTGCATTGTATATCTCATATTGATTGCAAGTTCTGCTAGATCTTCTCTTTCATCTATATTTTTAAGGCTTAAACCTTCTAATATAGATTCAAGTTCCCATTTATAACAATTCATTATTAAATCAATATCAGTAAATCCATGTCTTGCACAATCTCTTATGAGATTTCGCTCTTGATTGAAGTTATAAGATCTTCTATTGCCTTCGCTTGAGATTGTGACTCCTTGTCTTCTCTTTCTGCTAGAATCTTTTTCCCTTTTTCCATGTTCTCTATCTGATTTTCTAGCTTTCTCATAAAAAAACCACTATCTAGCATCTCTTCTTTTATGTCATTAAATAAAGCATCATAAGCTTCAGCTTCTGACTTATCTTCACTTATATATTCTTCTAACTTTTCTTCTATTGCAGTGAATATATCATTTTCTGTAAATTTACTTTTATTGCTGCCAGCCAATCTAATCAATTCAAATATTGCTGTATCATCTTGATTCATAATATTCATAAATAATTGACTTGCACCATCTTCATTATTTTTACCTGTATCTTCATTGAAAGAACCTAATTCTTTATTAGCTTTAAACATCATCCTATAATTAAATTTAATTTCTAGTGGATTATTCTTTACATTAATAATAAATGCCATGTTATCTCTCCTTTTTTATAAAAAAATAAGAGGAGCTTATGCCCCTCTATAATTTGTTTTATGATCCAGTTGTTCCATCATCAATATTATCAAAATCGCCTGTTGTTTCTCCAGGATTTTGATACTCATAAATTGCTTCTATCATAGCTACTTCTTCATCTGTAAGAGGGAACATCCCTCTTTTTAGTGATCCAACTATATTAAGAGTATATGATACTTCTACAAATCCTTCTCCTTCTGTAGTTTCTAATGAATCTACTTTGCCATATCCAAAATGAGCTGGATAAGTTCTTGATGGAGTTTCTCCCTCTGCTGCTGATTCATCAACAATTACCCTCCATACCTTAACACTCTTGCCAGATATCTGAGCATCTTCAACTATTTGTTGTGAAGGATCATTTGCTACAAAATATTGAGTTAATTCTACACTATGTTCATCTGTAGATTTTTCTAATATTCTACCCATTTTTGTTTGTTCATCTATTGTTTCGCCACCTAAAGACATACCCCCATCTGTTTGATAAGCTGGAAGAGTTGCTTCACTGCCTACAGGTTCATCTACACCTTGAATAAAATACCAAACTCTATTTCCTTTTACAGGCTTACCAGTTGTCTTATTAATTGCCATAATTATCTCTCCTTTACACTATAATTTCTTTTATTCTAATTGGAATATGATAGACTTCTCTACCTATAGATTTATCTAGTAGCAAAGTACTATCTACTCCTTCTCTTCTACCTATAATTCTAACTGCTTTACTTCTTATTTCCTCTGCCTTTGTTCTGCTATCATTAGACAAGAATATATCTATATTTAGTGTTGTATCTTCTATTAGATTACCTATTTTAGCTGTCCTATAGTCACTTGTAGAACTATGAGAGCCTACAACTATAAAAGGTTCTCTAAATGAAGGTTCTGGCAATTTAAACAGTACAGGCATATCTAATATTTTTAGCTTTTCTGATATTTCTTTTATAAATAATGTCATTTCTGAATAAATCACCATCACCTCATTATTCTTTTAAGTCTATTCATTAATATCGGAAATTCTTCTTCTAATGAAGGATACATAAAAGGTTGAGCAGGCATATACCGAGTACCTAGTTCTTGAAATATACTGTATTCTGCTGGGGATACTACTTCATAGCTTAAAAATCCAGTCTTTAGTGAATAAATATTAAGACTCATGAAACCAGTATCAAATGGAGCATATTCTCTTGCTCTTGTTTCCACTCTTAGTGATGATCTATTAAGTTCTTTATCTACCATAGATTGTACTTGTCTAGGTTTACTTTGTACTTCTTTTATAAATTTATTTAAACCTTTTAAGTTATATTCTACATTCATTGTACTATCACTACAGTAGTGTTTTTGTGTATCATAGAACCTTGAACAGACCTTCTTATACCTTTATACTCTAATTCTTTTATATCCTTGTGTATCCCTTGTATATGAAGTTTAAAAGCAGATAAGTTATATTGCCCAAATATACCTATCTGCTCATTATTAGTTAACCTACCTCTTTGACAAGGCATTATAAACTCTTTTTCTTCTAACACTTCATCACCTAAGAATCCTTCTCCTATTACATCTTTTATTATAGTTACTCTATCGTTATATATCATCTAATCACCCTCTATATAAACTTTATAGAGCCTTTGCGACCTTCTTCTTCATTATCATAGTATCCTGCTAATATATACTCATACTCATCTAAATAGCCTTTTTCCCAGTTTAAAGTTAATCCTTCTTGAGAATTAGAATTTGTACCTTCTGAATCAATTTTATTAAATCTTTTTATAGATACATCCCTTACAATAAAATCTAATTCTTCAGGAATTTCATTTAGTTTATTAGCTTTTCTAGAATTAATATGAATTAATATTCTTTTCATGCTTTCAGATACTATTAAAATTAATAAGGGATCCTGGACTGAATCCACAATCCCTTTGTAGAGTTTAACCTCTTCTACCATATCAGATATTACAATAGCCATAGAATCACTCCTTTTCTAGCAACTCTACTAATTCAGCTTTCTTTAAATCAGAATATCCTTCTAATTTTCTTTCTTTGGCCATGTCTTTTAATTGAGCTACTGTATATTCTTTAAGAGGTTGTTTTTTATTTCCTACAACCTCTTTAGTGCCTACTTCTTCAATGTGGCCATTATCTAATAATTCTTGTATCCTTTCTTTTGATACTTTAGCATTCTTATAAGGATATTCTTCTCCTTTTTTATAATATCTATTATTATCTTGCTTATCTATAATAGAATATTTAGTTATATAAGCCATAGTTTAACCCTCCTATACTCCTACTGGCTTTAACACTGCAAAATCTTCACCTTTAGGAACTGCAACTGCTATTTCAAATATTGCTCTTAAAGCTTGCATATCCTGTTCAAATAAATGAACATCGCCAGAATCAGGGCTAGTATTTTGTATCTTAGATAATGTAGCTTGGTCTGCTATCTTAAGTCTTAAAGAAGTGCCATTTGGTACACCATATCTTAAAGAATTAAAGTTACCAGTTATTAAAGTACCTGCTGGATAAGTTTCTCCATTTGCTAATTGTAATTGTGCGTATGGTAATCCATCAAGTGCTCCATTTGCTACTGGAGTTTTAGGTCTATCAAAGATAAATTCTGTGTTAGTACCAGTACCATCAACTAAACCTCTTAATTGTCTGTTTATATCTCTATGTCCTAAAAATGCGTTAGGTTGACTTTCTGTTAATGCTTCTAAGTCATAGATATTATCTGTTATTAAATCTCCTTCTATTACATTAGTAGCTGTTTCAGCAGCACTTAAAACATTAGAACCAAATACATCGCCATGAAGTCCTAAGAAAGCTGCTCCATCTATTTTTTTATTAAACTTATCTACTATCAATGGAACTACTTGATTAAAATATTCTTTCCAAGTATAAGTTAAAAATTCTTCTGTAACTGGAAGAATAACTGCTATTTTCTTAGATTCAAGAGTATAGTCAGTACCTGCTACATTAGCTGTGCCTATTTTTTCTCCTTCACCTACAAAGTAAGCATCAGATAATTCACCTATTCCCATAGATTTTTTAACTATTCTTTGATTGCCCATTTCTACACGTTGACCTAATTGAACTACCTTAGATGTTGCTACTAACTGTTTTAAAAACTCATCTGTGAATGGTTGTGCTGATATTTCTTTTCCTAAACTATCTGCTAACATAACATTAGCTGGATTAAATGCTTGTGGCATAATTATCTCTCCTTTTTAATTTAAAATCCTGTTATTTTTGCCTTATCAAATACGCTTAAATTTTCTTTATCATCACTCTTACCAAATCCACCGCTTGTCTTAGGTGGTTCTGATTGTGATAATACTTTCTTTTGATCTGCTAAGCTATTAGCTAGTAAGTCTATAGCTTCTAAAGTTTCGTCTGCATT
Organism: Clostridium sp.; assembly: GCA_032077725.1. Classification (GTDB taxonomy): domain Bacteria; phylum Bacillota; class Clostridia; order Clostridiales; family Clostridiaceae; genus Clostridium_J. The sequence goes on from DAMAVY010000004.1 coordinate 19,493, forward strand.
TCCTCTTAAAACTAACTTTAAATTATGCTCAGAAGGATCTACTCCTTTTTCTTTTAAGGTAGCAGTCGCTTTTTCCTTTAACTCTTGCATAGTAATTTTAGCTTTAAGTTCTTCATTTTCCTTTAAAAGAGTTTCAGATTGCTTTTCTAGTTTAATTCTTGCTTCTTTTTCTTCATAAGATTCTCTTTCATCTTTAGATAGCTTAGATTTTTTTATAGCCTTTTCTATTTCCTCTTGAAGTTTATCTTCATATTCTTTTTCAAGAGCCTTTTTTGCTTCTTCCTTAGCTTTAGCTTTGTTTTGTGCTATTAGCTTATTAACCTCTTCTTGTGTTAATGTCTTTTCATTATCCCCTTTAGATTTATCATCATCACCTAGGTTTGTGTCTTTATCTGATTTATCATCTTCAGCGAATAATTGTAAGTTCATTTTATTTTTTAACATTTTATTACCTCCATTTAAAGTCCGTATGACTATTCCAGTTATAGACCGTATGTCTTGATAAGTTTAAAGCCATTCAAAGGCATAAAAATAACAACTAACTCAATAGTTGTTTAATAAATATTTTTCAATTCTTCTAGATCACCATAGCTCAATCCAGTTATTTTAATAGCATTGTTATGATTATGTTCTAAATTATCATTGTATGCGTTTAGATAAAAATTTTCTTTAAAGTCGAAGTTCTCTTTTTTATTGATTATCATTTCTCCAGACTTACAACCTGGTATAGATACTTCAACAAATACATATGGTGCATTAGATTCTCTAGCTTTCTTAAAAGTATTTCTTAAGTTGTTTTTATTCACTTACTCCACTCCTTCATACAATTCTTTTTTGTTTTCTTCTACATACTTGATAGTTTCAACCATTTTTGGTAGCTGTAAAGCTATCCAATCAACTAGCTTCTCGTCATGACAATAATCTGAAAGTCCAGCTTCGTGAAAGTAAGCATGAATAATCTCATGCCTTATTACTTTATTTGTATACTCTTTTAAGTTATCAAAAGTTTCTCCATCTTCTTTAGTATCATCTTTATTTATTATTAACTGTTTGCTATACAATTCAGCAAGTCCACTTGCCTTTGCAGATACAAGCTTAGGGAACTCTTTTTCATTCATCATTAATAAGTCATATTCTTGTCCTAATATATTTATTTTCAATTAATCACCTCCACTAAACTAAGTAATCTTGTGATATCCTTAGGCTTATGTCCATCATATTTAGGAGCATATTCTAATTCTTTTATGTCTTTAAATAGTTCCCAAAACTTTAAATCGTAATGGTAACTATATTGACCTTCAGGAGTATTAATTCCTACTATAAAACTATCATCAAACATAGTACCATCATGATGTTGTTTAGATTTCCACGATTTATCTTTATGTGTTAATTGTAGTGACAAAAATAAAATCATTCTATGATAATATAATTCATCAAAAGTATGCCATTTATCAGATATATTTTTTGTGCTCCAACCTAATTCCTTGTATTCTAGTATTTTATCGTTGATTTCATTTGTCATTTCTTTAAAGCTTTTCATTTTGTGTTTCACCCCCTCTTTTTATTGTCTATAATAGTGATAGCTACTAAGGTAATACATATAATTAAAACAATCTGTACTGCTGTTGACATATTGAGTCCTCCTAAAACAAATCTTCATATACTGGAATTATCCCCGAGCGACAATTCCAATGCAGAGGAGGAGCATTTTTACCAGGTTCATAATCTTTAAAGTAGTATATCTTATCTTCTTTGTAGATTTCTTTACATATATCTGTAGTTCTGTTATCTAAATGTACTAATATTTTATATCTTTCTAATCCTGCATCTTGATACCTTTTAGCTGTTGCATTAGTAACTACAAAAGTTCCATCAGTTCTTACTAATGTTTCTGCCCTATATTTAGCTACATTAAATGCTTTTCTAATTTCTTGAGCCATTTTACGAGGTCCACTACCTCTTATAAAACCTTTCTGAAATACCTTTTTAAGCTCCTTAGCTAAATTGTCTGTATTGCCCCATAAAGCCTCTGAATAGTTATAACCTTCCCATTTAGTTTTTAATATTTCTTCTAATACATGAGGACTTAGAGTCTTACCAGTTATAACAGTTCTATAAGCATACTTTGCCATTTCACTAAGATACATTGTAAAAGTTAATTGTAGCTCATTATTTAATTTACCTATTTCATATTCTAAATCTAACTGTAAGGCTTCAAGCCTAGATATATTACTTGCCTTAGTTTGTTGCTTAAGTCTATCAAGCAACTCTTTATCATTCTTAGCTGACTCAAGATACTTCTTAGCATTTGCTCTATAATCTTTTAAATCTTCACCTCTTAGCTTTATTTTAGCTTGTGAACGCGTTATTCCTTCTTCCTCTGCATACTTGCCATAAAACTTAAATATTTCATCTTGTACCTCTTTAGCATGTTTAGAATACATATCTGATAGTTCTTTGAATACTTTAACATCTCTTTTATCTAATTCAAGAAATATATCATCCATTCTTTTTTGCCAATATTGATTATTCTTCTTCATCTTCTATCACTTCTTCTTTAGTTTCATCAAATCTAGTTTCAGGAATACTATTTGCTTTCTTTTCTTTTTGAAGTCTTTCTATCTCCTTAACTAAATCTGTGAATGATGCAAGTTCTATTAAAGTTTCTTGAGAAATTTCTCCACCTGCTTTAATAAACTTCTCCACCTCTTCCCATATTTCTTCTGGAATATTAGGGTGAAATGTAAATGTTAAAGCATTAGCTTGTATTTCTGTATCATTTAATTCTTTGTGGATATTTTCTATTAGTTTATATCTCCTTCTTAAAGCCTTAGTAAAGTATCCCTCCTTAGAAGTTTGTACTTGTCTAAGTCCTAATAATTTATATTGTAGAGCTATACCACTCTTTGCCATGAAGTTTTCATCATCTGGGTTAGGAACATTACATAATTTAAAATAATCTTTTATAAGTCTTTGTTTGTAAGCTTCAGTTCCCTGCACATCATACTGTTTATATATATATCCTGCTGTAAGTTTTCTTTCCTTCCCATCTGCTGATATTCCAGATTCAAGTATAAGCATATTAGCATCTTTCATATCTTTAAAATCATTTACTCCAAGACCAGTACTATTTACATCACCTTCTATAACAAGCATTGCATCATTTAAATCACTCATATAGTTAGCTGTATCTGATTGAGCAGAATCATAAGCATCTATTAAGGATATTTGAGACTCAAAGTCTCCTTGTCTATATCTATTATTCCACCATTCAACAACTGGTACCATTCCATATGCATGAGATTTTTTATTTTCATTTTGCAAGCTTATAGCTTCTACTTTAAAAGGATCATATGTTATTGTTTCTGTATCTGTATATATAGATAAATGAACTTTCCCATTGTAAATAGGACAATGTACTGCTGCTATAATCTTTTTAGTTATATTAGCTATCCTTATAACAAACATTTCAAAAGGTTCAACTAGAGCTATAACATCCTTATTCTCTTCATCCCTATAGTGTAATTCAAATCCCCTTCCATATCTTGAAGTATCATAGGCTAAATCATAATTTAATGTATCTATATCATTGTCTGCATGTATATCATCTATATCTTTTACATCATCTTTAGATTCTAATTCACTACCTAAGGTTACTGGAATACCCATTATAAAGCCAGTTATAAATGTACTTACATACCCTCCATAGTTATGAGCTATGCGATAGTCTGCCTTATCCTTTTCTAGCCTTCTACGACCATTTAAAATGGTTTCATTCTTACCTTTTGTATAATTATCTAATACTCTTATTCTTTCCTTTTGAGAATTAAAGAATATTCTTAGCATATCCGCTAAATCTTTTTTGCCTTCATCTGTATTTATAAGATTATCTATATCTTCATATACAAAATGTTCATTAGCATCCTCTGCAAATTCTAATACATCTTGTCTTTTATCCTTGGTTTCTGAATCCATATCCCTTTCAAATTGGTAACTCTTAGGAATATATGCTCCTTCTGTATTCATATCACCTACATTATGAGTTGTATCTGCCATTTAATCACCTTCTTATCTAAATAATTTCTTAGCTCTATTAATTTTATCTTTAGTGCTCACTTGTACTATTTCTATACCTACTTTATCTCTTATAGGTATAAACCCATATTGACTAGCGTTTATTGTATGGTCGTTAGCATCCTCAGGCTTATCACCTTTCCATGAATAAGTATTAATTTCATGTATATGGGTATTGCAATGATCTACTACTACATATTTTATATCTTTAATCCAACCTAGCATTAGATTGATTCTGTCTATTATCTGCACTGATTTATCTGAACCTAATATATTATATGAGTTAGGTCTATTTCTTTTAATTTTATATAGTTCAGTAATAGTTGCTTGGTCTGCATTATCTACATAAATACTTCTACTAAATCCCCATTTATCTTTACAATAATCAGCAAAGGTATAAAGCCTTTGAGATATATCAGAAGGAGCAAAAGGTTCTTTCTTACCTTTATTGTTTACTACTAGTTCTTCTAATATCACTAACTCACCTTTATTAGTAAGTCCTTGAAATATAAATGATATAGTATCACTTGATTGTTGAGAGTATGATGTATCTACTCCTAAACTAAATGATACATATTCCTTAGTTCTTGCTATACTTTCTGTTATCACATTATTTTCATAACTAAAGTTAGGGAATATTAAACCTTCTGAGCGTCCTCTTAAGCCTTGTATTTTATTTTTATATAACTTAGTACCCTTTGGTACATTGCTTATGATTTGAGCTAATTTATCCTTAGTTAAGCCTTTATTATGAGAAAAAGAAAAGAACCAGTGAACCCAGTTCTCTTTGTATTCTTTATTAAGTTGTTTATTAATTTCAGCAGGTGCATCATCTTTATATTTTTCTAGTGGCCTACTATGATTTATATATTCATTGTATATTGGTAATTCTGGGTCATCTGGATTAAGTGTAGCTAGTAAATAATCTGTTCTCATTGAAATCTCTCTTACATACTCCATATCAGCTATGTTAATTTCATCTATATAAACGCATCCATATTGTCCACCTAATGCTTTTTTCCACCTTGACTGATTATCATAGCCTAATACATATATAATCTTGTCTCCACTGCTTGTATGATATATAATATGGGGCAAATTATGGACCCCTCTACCACTTGAATTATATTGTACTAATTCTCCAAATATATCTATAATACCTAAATCTTTATTTATTATATTCTTTTCTATAGTACCTAAATCTAATCCTGATAATACATGTAATTTCTTAGGACTTTCTGCTACTTTTAACATGAACTTAAATATTCCTACTGTAGTTTTACCAGCGAATGTTGTTCCCTCAAGGAATTCTACTGGAGCATTATGTTTTATAAATGCTTTATACTTATCTGATAGTAATAATTGTTCTGACATATACTATCATTCCTTTAATTGCTCTATTATTGCATCTAACTTATTTGATTTAACATTTACATCTATTTCTTTTTTATCTGTGAATAGATCATGCCTTTTACCTAATAATTCAGCAGCTTTTATTCTATCCTTAGCTGATATTTGTTTCTTAATTATTCTTGCTTTACTCATATAGTCTCCTGTATTTTCAGTTACTACTACTTCTTCTTTTATTTCACCTTTCATGGAGAGGGATAAGAACTCTTCTACCTCTATTGCATCTGATATATTGTTTTGTCTAATTTCTTTAAATAATTTGTTTATCATTTCTGAGACCTTAACATTTCTTAACAATCTACTTCCTTGGCTTTCTGCTGTTTTTTCGCTATATCCTGCCCTTATAGCTGCTTGAGTTGCATTTTTATCTATAACATACTCAGTTACAAATTGTTTTTGTCTTGCGTTCAATATCACCACCTCCTTTTCTGCATAAAAAAAGCAACTATCACTTAAGATAGTTGCTTTAATCTATATTTATATTTTCCAACTATAACCACAATTCTGACATACTGCTTCTGTGTGTGTTTTAGTTACTGTCTTATTAGGTTTAAATATCTGTATAATTAATCTTGGTACAGTTAAAAACAACCATAAGCCTAAGTCAATTATCCATCCTATAGACCAATACATCAAACCTTTTTTCTTTTTAACTTGAGTAGATATTTTTTGTACTTGGATATTTTCACTTCCACATTTCTTACATACTAATTTATTCTTTTCTAGCTTCTTTTCCTTATAATTTTCATTATAATCTTTTAAATCTTTTTTAATTTCTTTTGCTGCTTCATTAAATTTTTCTTTCAAAGATATTACCCCCTTTTTATTATTATATTACATTAAGGAGATATTTTCCATTATATATTAAATATAAAGAATAACCTTTTTATGACTGTAAGTTCTAATATAAGTTATTAGTAAATTTGTTACTATATTCTTCTTTAATTTTATAAAATCTATCAATAAAATGTAAAAATTCATGTAAGCTTATTTCATCATCTTTATTAAATATATTATATACATATTCATCATTTACTTTTTTTCTATTTTCACTTATGATTTTTGCTGGACCTGCACCATATTCACCAACTGTTGTTAATGATATCCAACCATTTTTATTTAAGTATATATTTTCATCAGTGTCCCTATCTCTTCCCCAATTATTTGCTACTCTACTACTTAATTCCCTAGTTAAAATTAGAACTCCATTTTCATCAGTGATATTTTCACTATCCATTTCCTCGTAATTTTGTTCTATAGTTTTTCTTAATGCTATGATTATCCTATTAAACTTCATATTTTTCCATCCCCTTTCTACCTATCAAACTTCCACATAGAAAGGCAAAACCCTTTATTTTTCCATCGCAATATTCGACAAAGTGCTTATATTAATTTACTATATTGCTTTATAATTTCCTTTGCTGCATTATATTTATATATTAATTCCTTATACTCTCTTCTTAACTTATATAACTCATAACCTTGCTTTACATTTTCCTCATATAAAGATTTTTCATTATTTGTCATAATGATCCCCCTTCTCGTTGTGCCCGTTGGTCTCGTTGCATTTCTCGTTACAACTCGGCA
>DAMAVY010000005.1:0-24506 GCA_032077725.1 Clostridium sp.
CTCCATCGTAGGATTTTGGCATGGTGATAGCTATGCAATGAATTTATTATTAAAGAAAATTCTAAAAGACAATGTTAATCCTAGCGTAGTAGTAACCGCAGATAAACGTGGAGATTTTATTGAAAACACAATAAAAAGATATGGAGGAAAGGCTTTGAGAATGCCAAATGGAGTAAAGATGAAGAGCTTTTTAACAACGTTAAGAGAAGCTAGTAGGGAAAGAAATTCTACATTGTGCATTGCTTTAGACGGGCCTCAAGGACCTATTTATGAAGCTAAAAAGATAGGGTTTATGTTAGCAGCAGATGGCGATAAACCATTAATTGGAATTACCGTATCTTTTTCCAGAAAAGTTACTATAACTAAACGATGGGATAATTATGTTATTCCTATTCCATTTACTAAAATAAAATTTAAAGCTAATTATTTTGGACAAGTAAACAGAGAGTTCTTAGCTAGTTTTAAAGAAAATAAAGAATTTATTAAAAAAAAGTTAAAAGTGATTTAATTCATGTAATTTAAAGGCGAGTTACTTGTTGATTTAAGGCATAATTGTGATAATATATATGGGGTGGCTTTAATTATATGGTATAATAGAGTATTATATAATAGTTTAAAGTTCTACGAAGAAAATATATTAACAATTATAGCGACAAATAAATTAATAAGCGAGGAATGTGAAATATGGAGGCTACGATAGTTATAGCAACATATAACGAAGAAAACTATATAAAAGAGTGCATTGAAACTTTAGAAAACCAGTCCTATAGTAAAGACAAATATCAGATTTTCATTATAGATGGAGAATCTGCAGATGATACTTGTGGCGTTGTCAAAGAATTGATGAAGAAATATGAAAATCTTAAATTATATAATAATCCTAAAAAAATTCAAGCTGCGGCATTTAATATAGGGATTAATAATGCTAATACAGAATATGCTTTTGTAGTAGGGGCTCATGCAGCCTATGATTATGATTTTATAAAGAATAGTATAGAATCAATCAAAGAAAATGAAGTTGAGTGTGTAGGTGGTAAGATTACCTTCGACGCTAAAACCGAAGTTGGTAAATTATATGCGCTAGCAAGAGGAACACTATTTGGTGGAGGAGTTGCGTCCTACAGATATTCTAATAAAAAGCAATTAGCATCAACAGCTAGCTTTGGATGTTACAAAACTAAAGCTATGTTAGATGTGGGTGGATATAATGAATCTTTGGTTAAAAATCAAGATAATGACATAAATAAGCGAATAATTGCTGCTGGTGGAAAAATTCTTTTTGATCCAATCATTAAATTTACATACTTTACAAGAGATAATTATAAAACTATAAGAAAACAAATGTTTAATTACGGTTATTGGGAAGCAAAAGTAATTAAGCAAGATTCCAAGCAGTTTAGTATTTTCACAATAGTTCCTTCAATATTTGTGATTTATAATATAATTGCACTTTTGTTATTATTTATAACTCCATTTCCTATTATGCTAAGTATGATACCATATTTATTAATTTATTTGGTGTTTTACTTTAAATTTGGGAAAGGCAAAAATGTATTTCAGTTGCTATGGATTTATTTAACTATTCATTGTTCAATAGGAATAGGATTCATAAAAGGAATTTTTACTAAGTAACATATAAAAATCAAATAAGATTATTTATAAAATAATTATTTATAAAAGATGCTAGGAAAAGTTATATATTTTTCCTAGCATCTTTTATTTTTGCTTATACTTAAAGCCCAGTTGGCTAAATTTTTTTAATTGTTTGTGCAATGTTTCAAATTTGTAATTACAAATCAAAATATGAAAAATTTAGACAATTCAAAATAAAATAATAAAATTAACAAAAAGGTATTTACAAATAGTTGGAATAAAGGTATTATAATAACAATATAGTTCTTGTTTACATAATCAGTAATAATTACAATAATACTGTAATAATAATATATATAGTATAAGTTTAACTAAATGCAAATGAAAATTATAATGATAATTTTCCATATAGTATTTATGATTACCAATTAAGGGATATATGGGGATAATTTATATAAACATATCTTTCAATTGAACTTGTATGTTTGTATTTAATTATATATTTTTAAAATTAAAGGGGGAATAAATCTTGAAGAAAAAGAAGATAATGGCTTTATTATTGTCAGGTATTCTAGCTTTTTCATTATTCGGATGTGGTAAAGCGAAACCAGAAACAACTAAAAAAGAAAATAAAGCTGGGGGAACAATGACCGTCGGGATCTCTGAAGCTACTGGTAATTTCAATTCAGCTTACACTAATTCTGCATATGATGGAACTGTATGTAAATTGGTGTTCGATCAACTTATGAAGGTTGATGTTGATGGTAACTTTGTACCTGGAGCTGCAAAAAGCTGGGAACTAAAAGATGGTGGAAAAACAATAATTTTCAAATTAAGAGATGACATGAAATTCTCAGATGGAGAAAAAGTTACAGCTAAAGATGTAGTATTCTCTTATCAGTTCATGGCAGATCCATCTTACACTGGTGGATCAGGCTCATATGTTAAAGACTTAGAGGGATATGATGACTATTTTGCTGGAAAGACAAAAGAATTTAAAGGCGTAGTTGCAATTGATGACTACACAGTTCAATTTAATTATGCAAAAGCGATGAGAACAAATCTTAACAACTGCATTATGGATATAATGCCTGTACATTATTACGGCAAAGATTTTGTTTATGGTAATACATCTTCAATAGAAACTCTAGGATCAACTCCAATCGGTTCTGGTCCTTACGCTTTAGATAAATTCGAACCAACAAAATTTATATCTCTTAAGAAAAATCCTCAATTCAAAGGCGAAGGATACGCTATAGAAAATGTAATATTGAAGTTTGTTGAAATGACTACTGAGATGTCTGAATTAACAGCTAAGACTGTTGATTTACTTCCTCAAGCAGTAGAACCTGAAAAAATAAACACAGCAAAAGAAACCGATTTCTTAACTACTAACAGCTATGATAGAAGTGGATATGGTTTCATCAAATTTAACTGTGAAAATGGTCCAACTGCTGATAAAAAAGTACGTCAGGCTTTATATTATAGTTTCAATCTTGACGAATTTATAGAAAATTATTTTAAAGGTCTAGCATCAATTCAATATCACCCATTCTCATGTAAGTCTTGGGCTGTAGATGATGCATTCCTAAAAGAAATAACTCAATATAAATTTGATATGGAAAAAGCTAAATCTTTGTTAGATGAAGATGGATGGAAAGTTGGAGCAAGCGGGTTCCGTGAAAAAGATGGAAAGGTTTTAGAACTTAATTTAGCTGCTATGCCAGACCATGCTATTTTAGAGACACTTATACCAATGTGGCAAAGAGACTGGGGCGAAGGCTTAAAAGTTAAACTTAACGTAGCTTACCTTGAATTTAATACATTACAAAGTTATGTTAAATTCGACGCTGACGCAAATGTAGATAAGTGGAATATATTCTTCATGGCAAATACTATCTACGTTCCAGATCCAGATGATCAATATACTTCTTTCCATTCTTCTGAAATAGGAAGTGGCAAGAGTAATGAAAGTAGATATAAGAACCCAGAAGTAGATAAATTATTTGATGAAGCTAGGACTATTATCGATAGAGAAGAAGCAAAACCATACTACACAAAGATCGGTAAAATTCTTAATGAAGATGTTCCTATGATTCCAGTATATGCAAACACATATTATGACTTGTATAACAGCAAAATTAAGAACTTAAAAACAAGCTCATTCTGTGATTGGACAGCAGGTCTTAGAGAAGCTTATATAGAAGAATAGTATCAATTTATAACTATAAGTTATGCGCCCTGTGTCTTATTGCAGGGCGTTTATTAAACAATATTAGGGGTGATTGAATGTTAAAATATATAGGCAAAAGGTTACTTAATATGATTCCTGTTATTCTTATAATAACAATTGTACTTTTTGGTTTATTACAACTTATGCCTGGAGATCCAGTTAACGCATATATGGGGGTAGGGTCAAAAACTACACCAGTGCAGCAAGCACAAATTAGAAAGCAACTAGGATTAGATCAACCAATAACAACTCAGTATTTAAAGTGGTTAAAAAGAACAGTAACAGGAGATTTTGGAAGATCTTTGCAGTATAGAAAACCAGTAAGTGAAGTTATTGGAACTTATATTTGGAATAGTGTTTTATTAAATTTAGTATCCTTGGTAATAGCTTTGATTATTGCTATTCCAGTGGGAATAAAGTCAGCTGTAAAAAAATATGGTGCTTATGATAACTTTTGGACTGTATTCTCCTTGGTTGGAGGAGGATTGCCAACTTTCTTCATTGCATTAATTGTTATTTTTGCAATAGCAATACCTAGTAAAGGAGCGATACCACTTAATGGAATGAATGACACAATGAAAGCAGCAATGGGTTATGAAAGTGGTTTTGCAGAAGTAATGGATGTAGCAAAACATATGCTATTACCAGTACTAGTTTTAGTTCTAATAGAACTTGCTGGATTGATAAGGTATGTAAGAAATTCTGTTATTGAGGTAATTAATCAAGATTATATAAGAACTGCACGTTCTAAGGGCTTAAAGGAGAAGGTAGTTATTTATCGTCATGCTTTTAGAAATGCATTAATACCAATCGTAACACTCTTAAGTATGTATATACCTGGCTTATTTGGTGGTTCCATCTTACTTGAAACTGTATTCCTTTGGCCTGGAATTGGCAAAGTAATGTATCAATCAGTTATGACTAGGGACATTTGGATGGTTATGGCAGCAAATACATTTATGGCACTTCTAACGTTATTAGGGAATTTGTTGGGAGACATAACATATGCTTTTGTGGATCCTAGAATAAAAGTTGAATAGGAGGTAAGTTTTATTATGTTAGAAATCAAAAAAGCTAAGGCTGAAAAGAAAAAACAAGACCTCCAAGCTCAGGGGCCATTAAGAGTTGCATTAGAGAGGTTTAGAAAAAATAAATTAGCTTTGATAGGAGCTATAATATTTATAGTAATAGTATTATTGTGTATATTAGTACCTATATTATCACCTTATAAAGTAAGTGAATTTGAACTTAGTAATCAAGTTATGAAGCCTTCATTAAAGCATTGGCTCGGAACTGATGAACAAGGTAGAGATGTATTTATGAGAGTTTGTCTTGGTGGAAGAATTTCTTTGAAAATAGGAGTTTTAACTGCAGGGTTAACTATAATTATAGGATCCCTTGTTGGTGGCATTGCTGGTTTCTATGGAGGAAAAGTGGACAACTTACTTATGCGTTTTACTGAGATAGTTAATGCACTTCCTTTTTATCCTATGTTAATATCACTATCTTTTGCATTAATGTGGAAGGTTAGTAGCTCACAAAAAATGTATGTGGTTATGATTATTATAGGTATAATTTCTTGGCCAGGTCTTGCTAGAATGGTCAGGGGACAAATATTATCATTAAGAGAACAAGATTTTATGGTTGCTACGAAAGCTTTAGGATTATCTACTAGTTCAAAAATCATAAGGCACCTTTTACCAAATACCCTTGCATATATTATAGTTAATGCTACCTTTGGAATGGCAGGTGCAATAATGACAGAGGCTGCACTATCATACTTGGGACTTGGAGTAATTCCTCCAACACCAACATGGGGTAATATGATTTCAAGAGCACAAGATGCTAATATATTCCAGAATGTTCCATGGCTTTGGATACCACCAGGAATTTTAATAGTACTTACAGTTGTTAGTATCAATCTACTTGGTGAAGGCTTAAGAGATGCCTTTGATCCAAAAGAAATAAGGTAGGTGGAATATATGGAAAACTTATTAGAAGTAAGAGATCTAAAAACATATTTTTATACAGGCAGTGGTATTGTAAAGGCTGTAGATGGAGTATCCTTTGATGTTAGGCCAGGAAAAACCCTAGGAATAGTTGGTGAATCTGGCTGTGGTAAAAGTATTACATCCATGTCTGTATTAAAACTTATAGAAAAACCAGGAAAGATAGTGGAAGGTACTATTAAATTTGATAACGCTGATATAGTACCAATGAATGATGAAGAGATTAGACATGTTAGAGGAAATGAAATATCTATGATATTTCAAGAACCTATGACGTCTTTAAATCCCGTATTTAAAATTGAAGAACAAATTATGGAAGCTGTACTACTACATCAAGACATAGATAAAAAAGAGGCGCAAAAAATTGCAGTAGATATGCTTGGCTTTGTTGGAATACCTAGACCAGAACAAGTAGCAAAAAATTATCCACATCAATTAAGTGGAGGCATGCGCCAAAGGGTTATGATAGCTATGGCACTTGCATGTAAACCAAAGTTACTTATAGCAGATGAACCTACTACTGCGCTAGATGTAACTATACAAGCTCAAATTTTAAAGCTTATGAATGATTTAAAAGAAGAGACTAATACATCTATAATGCTAATCACTCATGACCTTGGCGTAATAGCACAAATGGCTGATGATGTTATCGTAATGTATTCTGGAAAAGTCGTTGAGTCAGCTCCAGTTAAAGAATTATTTGATAATCCTAAACATCCATATACTAAAGGTCTTTTAGCATCTATTCCAAGCTTAGATCAAGATAAAGAGAGATTACACTCTATAGAAGGAGTAGTCCCTAGTCCATTTGAACTTCCTAAGGGATGTTATTTTGAACCAAGATGTGAATTCGCTACTGAAAAATGTAAAACAAAAATGCCTGATATAACTGATATTTCAAGTGATCACCAGGTTAGATGTTTTGTGTATAATGAATCTGTGGACGAAAAACATCATAGAGAGGAGAGTATTCATGATGGAAAAGGAAAAAAATAAAATAGTAGAAATTAAGAATCTAAAAAAATATTTTCCAGTGAAGGGTAAATCTCCTACAGGTGAAAAGCTTTGCGTTAAGGCTGTAGATGATGTTTCCTTTGAAATATATGAAGGTGAAACTTTAGGACTAGTTGGAGAATCTGGCTGTGGTAAATCTACCTTAGGAAGAACTTTACTTAAGCTATATGAACCAACAAGTGGAGAGATATTATATAATGGTCAAAATATTGTAAAGTATAATGAGAAAAAGATGAAACCTATAAGACAAGACATGCAAATTATTTTTCAAGATCCTTATAGTTCTCTAAATCCTAGGATGAATGTGCAAAATATTGTTGGTGAAGCTTTACTTGCCCATAATTTGTGCAAGAAGGGAAAAGAACTTAATGATAGAGTTTTAGAAATAATTCAGCAATGTGGTCTTTCTCCATATCATATATATAGATACCCTCATCAATTTTCAGGAGGGCAAAGACAACGTATAGGAATAGCTAGAGCTCTTGCTTTAAAACCAAAGTTTGTAGTGTGTGATGAACCAGTTTCTGCGCTTGACGTTTCTATTCAATCTCAAGTATTGAATCTTATGATGGATTTACAGAAACAAATGGGTTTGGCATATTTATTTATATCCCATGATTTAAGCGTTGTAAAACATATTAGTGACAGAGTTGGAGTAATGTATTTAGGGTCTTTAGTTGAATTAGCAGATAAAAATGATTTATATAATAAGCCTGCACACCCATATACAAAAGCTTTACTTGCAGCTATACCGGTACCGAATCCGGATCATAAAAGTGATATTAGTGCTATAAAAGGAGAAATTCCAAGTAATGTTGATGTTCCAAAGGGATGCAAGTTCCATGGAAGATGTCCTTATGTAATGGATATATGCAAGGAAGAAATTCCGGAATTTAAAGAAATTGAAAAAGGACATTTCTGTGCTTGTCACTTTTTACCAGACACATATAAAGCTGAATAACAAAAGGAGATGGATATCTTTTGAGAAGAACGAAAGAGGCCTTTAAAGAGGCATTTAAGAAAAAAGAAATTAATCCTGAAATGATAGGAAAAGTGGAACTTGAAAAAAACGATGTGTTAGCAATAATACTTGCTTCAGCTTCCGTAATAGTTCCTATGGTGTTTATTATATTTGCATTAGTTGCACTTGTAATATTATTTATGTTTTATAGGTAGAATGAATAATCCCCATCTACCCTATAATATGCCAAGATATATCAGCATATATCTTGGCTTTTTTGCGATTTTTTTTATATAATGAACTGCGCCAAAAATAGATTATATTTAGATTATATTTAGATTATTTTTAAATTATCCTTAAGTCATTCCGTGGTACATGAGAAAATGAAATATGAAGATAATTATGAAAAAAAGCTACCGTGGTAATATATACCATGGTAGCTCATAGATAAATTGGCAGGGGTAGCAGGATTCGAACCTACGATGCAGGAGTCAGAGTCCAGTGCCTTACCGCTTGGCGATACCCCTATGTTATATGACAATTTAATGTAAAAATTCACATAAATTAATTCATTAAAATGACGACATAACAATTATATCACTGTACATACTAAATTTAAATAGAAATCACAAAAAAATTAACTCTTCATTTTAAATTCATGTAGGCATTTTTTACATGTTACAGTTATTCTCCCTTTATGTCTTGGAAGTCTAAGTTTTTGATGGCATTTTGGACATTTAACTATTTTATAGTTTTTTCTGTCATTAGATTTTCTTTTTAGATTATCAAATATTGGAGCATAATCACTTAAGTGTAGCGGTTGTACATAACTAGGGATGGATTTATGAAATATTCCTAAAATTTTGTTAAGATACATAGAAAATTTCATATATTCTTGTTGGCGTTTTTGAAAATTTCGAGAAAGCATTCTGTACAATGCATAAAATAGAATTATTACAGAAAAAATCCGAGTAACATCAAATATATTAAGTATAGATGCTATTAAAATTAGAAATATTGAAAATAAATCAAGTCCATAGGTTCGATTAAAAGAATTCACCTTATCACCTCATAAAATATAATTATAGCTAAGCATATTATGTACAAAAAATTAATATTTGCTTTTTTAAATACCTTTGTATCTAATTATTACATTATAGTACAACAGGATAGGCTATTCAAAGATATTTAATGTAAACAATTTAAACATTTTATGAAGAAAAGATAAAATACATTTATATTAATGATAAATTATAAAATTCAGCAATGCTAAGATTAAAAGTGAGATCAGTAAAGGTGTAGATAGCACTGTATTTAAAGTTAATTCTTGCGAATTTATTAAGCTTTGTATAATTTTCAAGGGAATCATTACATATTTCTTACAAATAAGTAAAGGTTATTCCATAACTATTATTCTTATTGTATGATAACTATATTAAATGTAATGAGGTGAGGGAATGTCTACAGTTTTAGAACTAAAAAATGTTACTAAAATCCTTGGAAAACGTAAAGTAGTAGATAATATTAGCTTTAAAATAAATTCAGGAGAAATATTTGGATTTTTAGGACCCAATGGAGCTGGTAAAACTACTACTATAAAAATGATTACAGGACTTCTAAAAATTGATGAAGGGGAGATATTCATAAGTGGGAATAATGTAAAAAACAATTTTGAAAAAGCTCTTTCAGAAGTTGGAGGCATAATAGAAAATCCAGAAATGTACGGATATCTTACAGGTCGAACTAATCTAGAAATATATGGGAGGATGCATGGGGATATTTCTAAAGAGCGAATTGATGAAGTTATTAAGATGGTGAAGCTTGACAAGCGTATTGATGACAAAGTTAAAAAATATTCTTTAGGAATGAGGCAAAGACTTGGCGTTGCACAAGCTTTATTACACAAGCCTAAACTTTTAATCCTTGATGAGCCTACAAATGGGTTAGATCCTATGGGAATTAAGGAGTTACGTGATAACTTAAGAGAGTTATCTGAAAAAGAAGGATTAGCAGTATTAGTTTCAAGCCATTTGTTGAGTGAAATGGAGCTTATGTGTGATAGTGTTGGAATCATAGATAATGGAAAAATCATTGACATAAAGACTTTGAAAGATATTAAGAATAATGAAACTTCAAGTCTTAACAATTATGAAGTAGAAGTTAATAATATTAGTAAAGCAAAAGAAGTTATTGAGAAAGTAAAAGAAGATGAAAATATTATTGTAGAAATTGAAGAAAATAGATTATTAATTTCATGCTCTAGAGAGGATATAGCACAAATTAATAGTGCTTTAGTAAACTCAGAAATATTGGTTTACTCTATTGCTCTTGTAAACAATACCCTTGAAGACGAATTCATGAAAATAACCACAGGCTCAAAAAGCCAAATATCGTAAGTGAGACTCTAAATCTTCGATTTAGTTAGTCGAACTTACTCATTCGAACGCATGTGAGAAGGAGTGTCCCTGCGAGCACAGCGAGAAAAAGAAATCTTCGATTTGGTTAAGTGTTAATAATAAGGAGAGAAGTGATGAATAAAGTGAGCAAAATTTGCGGACTAATAAAAAATGAATTAATTAAACAATATAAAAAAGTTAGCTTTAAAGTAATGATAATCTTGATTCTTTTAGTGAGTATAGCATTACCAGTTGCAATTAAATTCTTTAATGATAGAGATAATTCAAATTACTATAAAGAGAGTTATAATCAGGATATACAATACAGACAATCTGACATAGAAAAAATTGATATTAGTAAGAAAAATAAAGATATTAAAAAGAAGGCTATTGAAGAAAATATTAAAATGACAAAAACTTTAATAGAATGCAATGTTTCTTGGGATGATTGGAGAAGCCAATTGGCTTATGATGCAGCTTCAAAAGCTAAAGAAGCAATTGTTCTTTCAGGAATTATAGAAGGATTTACTAGTGAACAGATATTTGATGATTTTTATGAACTTGATCCAAATATGTTTACTAATTATTTTAATTTAACTAAGGAAGAGCTTCAAGTAGAAGTAGATGCTAAAATTAAAAAAAGTGAAGAGTTATACACCACCGTTAAAAAAAATGACTACTTAGCTTATATTGAAGAAAGCATGAGAGGCACCCAAGAGGAGATAAAAACTGCAAAATTAAATATTGATGAGATCAAGAAAAATATTGAGAAAGAGCCTAACAATGCACAATTAGTGGGGTCTCTAGATGAAGCAAATCTTCAATTAGCAATGATGGAAGAGAGACTTGAAGTTACTAAATATAGATATGATAATAAAATCCCTTATGATGGTGCAAATTGGAAAAATAATACTGTAAGAGATATTGCAAACAACATAGATCAAAAGGGAGAAAAACTTTTAAGTGAGACAGAGTTTGTTAGCTATAACAGTAATGAAGCAGCAAAGGGATATACCTATGAGGAGTATAAAAAGGATCATGATGAGAAAATAAAATCTATTGAAGAAAATATAGCTCTTGATTGGTATAGTCTTAAAAATGAGATTCCTCAAGTTGAATTCCAAAATGATATTAGAAATTCAGTGGATAAGACTTACCTGATTTATGTAAGTATTTCAATTCTACTATGTATAATAATTGGTGGAGGAATTGTTTCTTCAGAATATTCTACAGGAACAATAAGACTACTTATGATAAGACCAGTATCTAGATGGAAAATTATTCTCTCAAAACTTGTAGCATTATTTATTATAGGGTATGTAGTATTAATTACTGCAGTTATATTAAATATTTTAACTAGTGGAATTTTATATGGATTTGGCGGACTTGGAACTAAAGTATTAGCCTTTAGTGGTGGCACTATAGTTGAACAAAATTTTGTTATTTCCATTATACCTAAATTGTTATTTTCAAGCATTAGCCTAATATTCATAATAGCTTTAACTTTTGCAATTTCAACTATAGTTAAGAATACTGCACTAGCAGTTGGACTTACAACAGTTGCTTTCTTAGGAAGTTCTGTAGCAACAATGATTTTAGCTAACTTAAAAATGTCTTGGATAGAAAAGACTATATTGCCATATATGAATTTATCTACATTTGTATCCAATCCTAATTATGTTAGAGAAATGAAGAGTGGATTGAACTTAGTATTAAACCCAACCATGGGTGCGATTCAGCTCACTGTGGTTGCAGTTATGTTATTCATGGCATCTTTCATAGTATTTGGAAGAAGAGATGTTAAGAACTAAGATGTTTTATAATATAAGCTAAAGTAACCTTAGTTTATAAAGTTAGGTTATTTTAAGATAGGTGCCAAAACACCTATCTTTTTTTGAAGTCATAGTCACGCACTCTCGTGACCACAGTCATGAGTTATTGACTAATTTTATAACTTTGCACGTAAAACCTGGTACCCTTGTGGTTGGGGTGCACTTACAGTAGTGGAAGTATCTATCTCATGTCTGGTGGCTGTAACACTCACATCCTTTATGAAGGCGTGAGTGAATCAGAAAGAGTAAATGGCCTTGTTTGATTTGATATTAGATATTAGATATTAGATATTAGATATTGTTAAAACTTTATTCAAATATATAAAGTTTCCATATCGTGCTAATAACTAATATGGTATGATAATATTGTAAATAAATCCAATTATCATGGATAATTGTTAAGGCTAAGGAGAAGTTGTTGTGAATAATGCTATAAATCCAAATTATTTAAGTAATATAGAGTTTTTAAAGAGTTTATACAAAGATATTTGGTGGAACATGCCGATAAATATATGCAACATGCCTTTAGAGGCCACTAGTTATCTTAAAAAGAAAAATACTGAGAAAAAGTTTGAGAGGTTTATTGACGAAATAGTTAGAGTTATTAATAACTTTCCAAAGGAAGAAGATAAACGAGAATTATGGAAGAAAAATGGAAATGATTTAATTGAATCAACATTATTTGAAGAAGAAAGCTTCAAACTGGGAAAATTAGATGAAAGAATGAAGAAACAATTCTTTACGAGCACAAAGAAATTTATAGATAAGTGTAAGGAATTTGACAGCAAAATGACCTATAGCGATATTGGCCAAGCTATGAGAAACGTATGGATTATAAATATCCTTCAAAAGGTCATGAATATTGATATTAGTTTTACAATGGCTATCTTTGGATATAGCATGTTGTACCCTTATACAGATAACTACCTTGATGATGTAAATATATCCATGGAGGAAAAAAAGAAATTTAATCAAAGATTGTGCGAGAAATTAAAAGGAGAAGAAGTAAAATCAAAAAATTTCCACGAAGAGCAAGTATTTAGCTTAGTGGAGGCCATTGAGTCAGTATTTAGTAGAGAAGAATATCCAAAAGTTTTCAAGTCCCTACTTTTAATTTATCAGGGTCAGGTTAATAGTCTCAGCCAACAAGAAGGTATAAGTAATCCATATGAGAAGGATATGCTAGATATATCTATTGAAAAGGGGGGCGCATCTGTTATTGTAGATGGGTATTTAATAAGGGGAGAACTTACCGTGGAGGAAGAAATATTCACCTATGGCTATGGTTTTTTACTTCAATTATGTGATGATCTACAAGATGTGAAAGGTGATTGTGAAAATAATCATATGACAATTATGTCTCAACTTGCAGGAAGATATAATCTTGATAATATTGTTAATAAGTTAATTAATTTAACAATTTATGTAGTAGATGAAGCTTCTTGCTTCAAGGGTGAAAATATTGAAGAACTAAAAAAACTTATAAAGGACAATTGTCTACTCATGATAATCTTTGCAGTGGTTATGAATAAAGGATATTTCTCAGATAAATACGCAAAGGAAATTTCAAAATATTTACCCTTCACTTTATCTTATATTGAGGGTATAAAGGATAGAATGAAGAAAAAGTTCCGAGGTATAGAAAAATCTTATTATGGAGTTAGTTTAGAAGATATAATTTATTATTTAATCGAGTAAAATGCACGATTAAATATTATATATTTTTAAATATTAATACTTTTAATTATTAATATTTAATTATTTAAAATTTTAAAAGTGATTAAGGAGATGACTGAAATTATGCTAACTGTGAGCAATGTAACAAAAAGATATGGAAAATTCAAAGCTAATGATGACATAAGTATTGAAGTAAATGATGGACAAATAGCTGTGCTTTTAGGTCCTAATGGCGCCGGGAAATCTACAATTATTAAATGTATCTGTGGCCTTTTAAGATTTGAAGGAAATATAACTATAGATAACTTTGATAATAGATCTATAGAAGCTAAAAAGGAAATTGGATATGTGCCTGAGATGCCTGTATTATACGATTTGTTAACAGTAGAGGAACATCTTGAGTTTATAGCGAGAGGATATAATCTTACTGACTGGAAAGAATACGCACAGGAACTACTATTTAGATTTGAACTAGATGATAAAAAAAGAAAATTCGGCAAGGAACTTTCAAAGGGAATGCAGCAAAAGGTGAGCATATGTTGTGCACTACTTCCAAGACCTAAGGTTATAATTTTTGATGAACCTTTAGTTGGACTTGATCCTCATGGAATCAAAGCTTTAAAAGATTTGATTTTAGAATTGAAGAATCAAGGTGTAGCAATGATAATAAGTACGCATATGATCGATAGCGTAAAGGATTTTTGGGACACCGCATATATAATGATGAATGGAAGAATT
This sequence comes from Clostridium sp., assembly GCA_032077725.1. Classification (GTDB taxonomy): domain Bacteria; phylum Bacillota; class Clostridia; order Clostridiales; family Clostridiaceae; genus Clostridium_J. Next base: position 14,454 of record DAMAVY010000005.1, read on the forward strand.
GCTGCAACAAAGGTAAATGAAGGCACTGAAGGCTTTAATGAAGGATTAGAAGAATTATTCTTTAACATCACTGAAGGAAAGGGTGATGAGTAGTGAAAGCAATACTTTATCTGTGGAGAACAACACTAAAAAATCAAATAAAGGATTTAAAAAATCATCCAAGTAAACTCATAGCATATTTGTTTTTTATTGCGTTAATTATATTCGTGTTTGTAACCTCAAACATTCAATCAGATTCTGGCCATGCAGATAATTTAAGATCAATATCAGAATTGGGAGCTATAATTTTTGCACTTTTCATGTTTTTATTTATAAGCCAAGTTTATCAAGGTCTATCTTCGGGATCAACTTTCTTTAAAATGAGTGATGTTAATTTATTATTTGTATCTCCAATATCACCTAAAAAAGTATTAGTATACGGATTAGTACGTCAAATGGGAACGTCCCTATTTATATCCATCTTCATACTTTTTCAAGCTGGAACTTTAAAGCAATTTTATGGTGTAAATGGGATAGGAGTAATAATAATATTTATAGGATACTTTCTGTTAACATTTATGGGTAGTATTGTATCTATGGTTATCTATTCAATAACAAGTGGAAGTGAAAAGAAAAAGAAGGTAGCTAAAGCCTTGATTTATATTTTAATACTTCCAATAATAATTTCAATTTTATTTAATTTAAATGAAGGAACCATAGGAATAGAGGCTATAGTAAATGGAATAAATTCAAAAGTGTTAGAGTTCATTCCATTTGCAGGGTGGATCAAAGCTCTGGTTTATAGATTATTAACTGGAGAAACAACGGGTTCATTACTATATATTATAATAACAGTTGTTGGGATAATTTTAACTGTATTCATCCTTTTAAAAAGTAAAAATGAATATTATGAGGATGTACTTGATGCTACAGAAACTATGCATAAACTTAAGGCAGATGCCAAGGATGGTAGGATAGTAAATAAAAAGGATACTAAGAAAATAAAATTGAAAAATGCAGGTATAAATAAGGGACAAGGAGCCACCGTATTTTTCTTTAAACACTTGGTAGAAAATAAGAGGTCCGGAAAATTATTCTGTGACAATGCAACCATAGTTCAATTATTAACCGCAGTTGTATTTACATTAGTAATGAAGAATAGTGGAGTAGGTATAATTTCAACTTTTGGGATGACTACTTATATTCAACTATTCATGACATTTGCTGGACGTTGGGTAAATGAACTTAAACTACATTATATATACTTAATTCCTGAAAAACCTCTAAAAAAACTTTTATATGCAATTTCAGAAAGCATATTAAAGTGCTTTGTAGATGGTGTTATAATATTTATCATTGTAGGGATAATTTTTGGATCATCACCTATAGATATAATTGTTTGCATACTTGCAAGAATGGGATTTGGTATATTATTTATAGCTGGAGATGTACTATCTCAAAGAGTGTTTAAACAAGTAATAAGTAAGGGACTTCTAATGTTCTTAAGCTTTCTCATATTGATATTAATTGCAGTCCCAGGAATTATAGGAGCAGCAATTGTAGGAACTATATGGAATTTGGGAATAATATCAATTATGATTACTTTTATATGGAATGTTCTTATATCGTTTATAATTATATGGGCATGTAAGAATATACTTGATAATATAGAACAGAACTCTATATAAACAGAGTTCTTGGCTTCAGAACTAATCCAGTCAGTAAAATGAAGTTCTCGGCTTGCTAAGTTGGTATATTTTAGATAGGTATCATCATACCTATCTATCTTTTATTTATATTATTTATTAGGAGGAAAATAAATGAAAAAGAATATTAAGACCATAATAATATCATTAATAGTTCTTGTCATTGCTGTATGCGGATTTTTTCTTTATAAAAATTTGAACGAAGGAAAAACTACAACAGGAAATAAGAATATAGAGGTAACTGTTATAGGTGCAAAAGAAAATTATCAAAAAACTCATAAACATACTACAAATGCTAAAACTTTAGGCAAGGCTTTAGATGAAATGGGTATAATTAAAGCAGATACATCTAAGGCTACTAGGTTTTTAACAGGGGTAGACGGAATTACTGCAGATGGAAATGGCCAGGAATGGTGGAACTTAAAGGTTAATGGCACAGATTCTCAAACAGGTATTGATGATACACCGATAAATGATGGGGATAAAATAGTTCTTACCCTTACTACAGGTTGGTAATATGTTTAAAACAAAGGATATGATAATAGCATCATTACTAGGTGCTTTAATGCTAGTTTTACAGGTGATGATGAGTGGAATGCCAAATGTTGAACCAGTATCTTTTTTAATAATAATATTTACTTTAGTTTTAGGAAAAAAAGCTTTAGTAATTGTAGCGATTTTTAATATTTTATTAGGCCTTGTTAATGGGATTGGACCATGGTTTATTGGATATTGGATTATATGGCCTGTCCTTGTAATAATAGTACTTTTACTTAAAAATGTTGTAAAGGAAAATTTCTTAGGTTGGAGTATAGTTTCAGGTATATTTGGATTGATATTTGGTGCACTATATGCAATACCTTATATTTTTCTTGCATCAAAAACTTTTGCGCTAACATATTGGATAAATGGTATACCTTATGATGTAATTCATATGGTAGGAAATTATTTTATTATGCTTTTCCTTGGGAAAAGAGCATATAAGGTTTTGAAAAAACTTGTAGATAAGTATGATTTAGGAATTAAGTTCTAAATCATACGGTTTATAGATACTGTGATTAGGGGTGTTGTATCAAAATATAATTTTGACACAACACCCTTTTAGTTAATTCTTATTTAAGATAAAATATAAAATATTTTTTAAATTGTAAATTTCGCAAATTATAAAATTCGCCTAAAATTTTCAATAAATATGGTATAATTATTATAAAAAATAAAAGATATTACAGATGGGGGGATATGGTCATGAAGATAATAGAAACCAAAAGGTTAATCCTAAGACCATGGAAGATGACAGATTTGGAGGACTTTTATGAGTACGCTAAAAATCCCAATGTTGGGCCCAATGCAGGATGGAAGCCTCATACAGATAAAGATATGTCAGGAAAAATACTTAAATCTTTTATAGAAAAAGAAGAAGTCTTAGCAATTGTATATAAAGAAAATAATAAAGTTATAGGATCTGTAGGAAATCATAGTGATGGTAAAAGAGATTTTGATGGTGCAAGAATGATAGGATATGTACTTTCAGAGGATTATTGGGGTAAAGGGCTTATGAGTGAGGCTGTAAAAAAAGTAATTACTTACTTATTTGAAGAAGAAAATTATGAACTTGTATCTTGCTATCATTATTCCTTTAATAATCGCTCAAAAAGAGTCATAGAAAAGTGTGGCTTTAAATATGAAGGCACATTTAGAATGGCAAGTAAAAGATATGATGGAAGAGTTTGTGATGATGTTTGCTATTCTATAACCAAAGATGAATATTACAAGTGACACTTCAAATTTTATATTTGTGTAGTGGAACTTACGCCACTGAACCCATGTGAGAAGGAGTTACCTTATCAAAAAATGTGAGTGGAGTGTCCCTGCGAGCGGAGCGAGAAAAAGAAATTTTTGATTTAGCTAGGCTGAGTTTCATGAACAAGGTTCTTGTGAATTGAATTTCCGTGATAAGATAAATTGTTAACAGTAGGAAGTATCCTAAAAAAGGAAATCAAAATAAAATAGTTTCATTAGAGGTATCACTAATTTTGTATAAGTGATACCTCTATTTTATAAAAAAATAAAATTTTTTATGCAAAATTGATTTAAAAAAAGATATATAGATATAGGGATTTAGGGAGAAGGTAGGAGTATGGCTGTGGATGGCTACAATATGACAAAGGCACAGATGGAATTTTGTATAGCAGAAATAGCAAAAGGAAACAAAGTGTGCTTAAAGGAAATCTATGATGAATTTAAAACACCAATATTTCGATTTGCCATGTCTATTGTGAGAAATTATGAATCAGCACAAGATGTAGCTCAAGAAACTTTTATAGGGATTATGGCGTCATCAAAATTTTATACAAAGGGAACTAATCCAAAGGCATGGATATTTTCTATTGCCAGGAATAAAAGCCTTGACATGCTAAAAAAGTCACAAAAGAGTAGCTGTATTAGTGATAGGGAATGGGAAAATCTAGAGGATCCTAAGTCTCAACATTTTACTAATGATATTTTGAATATATTAGAGGCGTTAAAAAGTCTTGACCCTTTAGAAAGAGATATTATAACTCTTTATATTTATGGTGGATTAAAGCAAACGGAGATATCATCAGTTTTGAAAATTCCATATATAAAAGTAAGATCAAAGTATGGATATGCTATAAGGAAACTTAAAGAGTCATTTCTAAAAGGAGGAATTAATATATGAAGAGAAAAGAATTAATTTCATATATGGATGATAAGTTTCAAGTTGAAGTTCCAGAGTTTTGGGATGAAATCAAGGATATACCTATTGATGAAAAACTTAAGTCTAGTGATTTTGAAAAGAAAAAATCAGTATTAGGTGTTAGAGGGAAGAGGTATATGGTTATTGCAGCATCCTTAATTATAGTTATAATTTCAGGCTTTGGTGTATATAAATCTCTATATCCTAAGGTAGAAAAAAATCACCATAATGACTTAGTTGTTTCAAAAGACGAAAGTAAAAAGGAGCGGGATTTAACCTTTAAAGAAAAGATAAATAAGATACCGGATGCAACTACTATGGAAACCCCTCAAGAGGCCTGCTTGGCTTATGCATCTTTATTTTATAATGGAACTCACTATAAATCACCTTATTGGTGGAACCCTAGAACTTATCAATGTTTAGACGATTATGGAAAGGTAAATTTAATTAATGATCTTCTTGGTGAAGAAATGGTAAAAACTACTTATTCACTAGGAGATAATTATTATAATACGGAAGGTAAAAATAGTTATTGGCAGGTAGATGGAGCAGCGAATTTGGCTGTTGGAAGTGCTATATATAAGGTAAAGGGATATGATTCAAAAGATATTGTCATGTGTCTTTTGGAAAGTAATAGTAAAGTACCTAATATTGAATTCTTTTGTAGAGATAACTTTAAAGAAATATCTTTAGATAAATATAAATTTAATGCAGACAATTATATTGATAATATTAAAGAGGCTTATCAGGTAGGTGCCTTTGATAATAAGGAGAGCATTTCAGACGAAATAGATGTGAGTGTTATTAATAACGTGTTTAAATCTATTAAAGGATCTTCTGAAGTAAAATTTGAAGATCATTATAAGTTATATGAAGAAAAAGATGATATCAAAAATGTTATAGATGGCATGAGAGGCGTTAGAATAATAACGAAAGATAACATAGCTATTTATATAGAAGTTACCAATAGTGGTAATGTCTTAATTTATAATACTTGGACTGCTTACAAGCTAGATGATGCGGTATGGCGAGAGATATGGGGTGATTTACCTATTGAAGATATTAGAAACTATATGGATAGGGAAGGATATAATTATATAAATGGTTACTATGTTCCTAAGGATGCCCCTCTAGATTCACCTAAGTTACAAAATCTTTTAAATCCTTAATTAATTTTCTATCCAAACTAATTATAGAAATTAAAAGCATAGATGTAGCAAACTGAGATTAGCTATAATGAATAATTGAGAATGGAAAATGGAAAATGAATAATTAACGTGAAAGATTTCTTGGGAAATTTTTCACGTTAATATGGATTTCACTAATATAAGATAAAATTTTGCAAAGCAAAATATTCTTCAACTTTCAATTCTCAACTCTCAATTGCTTTCAATTTTAGGTTTGTTTACAATATAAATTCCAATACAAACAAATATAAGGGCTAAAAGATTTTTAAATTCCATAATTGATTCATTTAAGAATATTGCTGATAGTAAAACTCCAAATATAGGAGTTAAAAAATTGTATACCGTAATTTTACCTACACTATTATTTTTCAAAAGTATAGTCCAAAGGGTAAAGGCTACAGAAGACAAGAAGGCAAGGTATAAAAGTAGCATCATAGCACCTAGAGATGGGATAAAAGTCCTTGCGCCACCAGCTAGTCCAATAATAATCAAAATAATGCCGCCGAAGAATAATTGCCAACCAGTAAGCACCATGCTGTCCTCACGTTTTGCTACTTCTTTGCTTATGAGGGAACCTATAGCAAAACATGCTGCCGCTAGAATAGTAAAACCTTCCCCAGTGAAAGTGAAACTTATATCTATTTTCCCACCTAGATTAATTATAATTACGCCAATAAATCCTATTATACATCCTAGAATTTTTTGAGAGTTCAACTTGTCATTTTTATATATAAAATGAGCAAGAATAACTGCTATAAAGGTACCAGTGGCACCTAATATGGAGCCCTTAACTCCTGTAATATGAGATAATCCTATATAAAAAAATATGTATTCTAGAGTAGTTTGCACAAAACCAAGTAATGCAATATGTACTAAGGCTTCCTTTTTAGGCAATGGAAACTTTTTCTGAATTATCCATGTTAGTAGAATTACTAGCAATCCAGCCAAAGTAAATCGATTTCCAGCAAAGAGCAGTTTACCAAATATATCATTTTCTCCAATTGAGAATAAAGAGTAACCTATTTTTATTGCGGGATAGGCACTACCCCAAAGTACAGTGCATAAGGTTGCTAATGCCAAAATTATAGTATTTTTTTTAAAAATATTTTCTGTATTCATTTTTATTTATTCCCCCTCATTTGTTTCATACCAATTGTAACATTACATAAAAGAAAAAGTAAACTTCATTATTGTATTTGATATTCTTTTAGAAAATCAGTTATCTATTTATAATGATTCATACTTTACCACATGATATTGACGTAAAATTTACAATAGTGATATAATTTAGACAAAGGTGTTACAAACGTTTACAATACATAAAGAGAGAAGGGTGTTTTTATGTTTAAAAGTTTTCAAGAACTTAAAAAGTATGTAGAAAAAAATGAGATTAAAATTATTGACTTTAAAGTAATAACTCTTGAAGGAAAATGGAATCACTTAGCAATACCTTCAGAAAGATTAAATGAAAGATTATTTACAGATGGAATAGGATTTGATGGTTCTAGTTACGGATATTCATCTATTGAGAACTCTGATATGTGCTTTATTCCTGATTTCACAACTGCTTTTGTAGATACATATTGTAAGATGCCAACTATTAGTATGATAGCCAACATTTATACAGTTGGAAAATTTGAAGAAAGATTTTCAGGTGATCCAAGATATATTGCAGAAAAAGCAAATAAATATTTAAAAAATACTAAAATTGCTGATGAGTTTGTTATAGCTCCAGAATTTGAATTTTATATTTTTAACAATGTAGCTTATGAAATAAACAATGCACATCAGGAAATTTCTATAGGTTCTAAACAAGCTTATTGGAGTAGTAATGATAAAGATGATAACGGATATAAAATTCCATTCCAAAATGGATATCATGCAGCATTACCTAATGATGTAGATAATGATTTGAGAAGTAAGATGATATTAAAACTAGAAGAAATGGGCATAGATGTTAAGTATCATCATCATGAAGTTGGAGCAGCTGGTCAGCTTGAAATTGAAGTAGAACTTGGAAATATGCTTCATATGGCAGATGCAACTATGATGGCTAAGTATGTTATAAAAAATGAAGCTGTAGCAGATGGAAAAACTGCAACCTTCATGCCAAAACCACTTTATAATGAAGCTGGAAGTGGAATGCATATTCATATGCTATTACAAAAAGATGGACATAATCTATTCTATAAAAAAGATGGATATTCTAAATTAAGTGATGAAGCCTTATACTTTATTGGAGGAGTACTTAAGCATTCTAAAGCATTGCTTGCCTTTACAAATCCTTCAACTAACTCTTATAAGAGACTTATTCCTGGATTTGAAGCTCCAGTTTCTATATGCTTTGCCACTGGAAACAGAAGTGCAGTTATAAGAATTCCAGGTTACGTAAAAGATCCAGAAGTACGTAGATTTGAATTCAGACCATCAGATGCTACGTGTAACCCATACCTTGCTTATTCAGCAATTCTTATGGCTGGAATAGATGGAATAGAAAATAAAATCAACCCTACTACAGAAGGCTTTGGTCCTTATGATGTAAATGTATTTGACTTACCTGAGGAAGAAAAGAGTAAGATTGGAGCTCTTCCAACATCATTAGAAGAAGCTTTGGACGAACTCAAAAAAGATCATGAATTCTTAATAAAAGATGGAGTTTTTGATGAGCACTTTATAACAAATTGGATTGATAATAAAAATAATGATTTATCAAAAATAAGAAATGTACCATCACCAATAGAATTTGAACTTTACTATGATTTATAATTTTTAAATTTTCATTTTAATAAATCTAAAAGGAGAAGCTCATCACTTTAGAGATGGGCTTTTTCTGTCGTGGTAAATCAGAATCATTTATATAATATATATGGGATAAAATCTCTATTGAAGGATTTATATATTTAAAATATAATGGTTAAGGAAGAATCTGTAGGATTTATAATGGAGGAATATATATGTGCAAAGAAACAATAGATAGCATTATATTTGATTTAGATGGGACCATGTGGGATTCATCGGATGTGATAGTGCAGGTGTGGAATGACACTGCTAAGAAATTTAAAGAAATAAATACTGTAATTACAAAAGAAAAACTTAAATCTGTAGTAGGAATACCAGTTTTAGAAATTGGAAAGAAGGTTTTTCCTTATTTACCTGAAGATAAGGTAATAGAATTTGTGGCTTGTGCTAGTGAAACAGAAAGTAAATGTTTAGCCTCTCAAGGAGGAATACTTTTTCAAGGGCTAGAGGATACAATAAAAGATCTTTCAAAGAGGTACAAGTTATTTATAGTAAGTAATTGTCACCATGGGTACATTGAGTCTTTTTTCACTGCCCATAACATGGGAAATTATTTCACGGATTTTGAACATCCAGGAAATACTGGGCTTCATAAGGGAGAGAATATAAAACTTATTATTGAAAGAAATAAATTAAAAAATTCTATTTATGTGGGAGATACAGCAGGAGATCAAAAGGCTGCAAAGGTTGCAGAAATACCTTTTGTCTATGCTAAATATGGCTTTGGTGATGTAAAAGACTATGATTATTCTATAGATAAATTTGAAGATTTATTAAAGTTAGAGATTAATTAAATCTAATAGAAGTTAATTTTACGAAGAGTTAATTTTAAAGAAGTTATATATAAACTTCTTTAAAATTAACCTTTTTTACTTTATAAGCAGCTAATTAATACAATTTTGTTTTAGCCAATGTTCATTTATTGAATATAATGAAAGTAAGACTCCAAAGTAGAGGAGTTTAATTAATACGTATTCGAACCTATACAAGGAGGGAGTTGGTATGGATTATTTTACAGTAGTAACAAGGCTTATAATTGCAGTTATTGTTGGAGGACTTGTAGGATATGAAAGAGAATTTAAAAATAGTGCAGCTGGATTTAGGACTCATATTTTAGTTTGCTTGGGAGCTGCAATAATTTCTATAATTAGTGAATTCGATCTACAAAAATCAATGGAGTTAGCTAGTAATCCATTGTATCAAAATATAATTAAAGTTGACATGGGAAGACTTGGTGCACAAGTTATTAGTGGCGTGGGTTTTTTAGGAGCTGGTACTATACTTAGGGAGAAGGGATCCATAAGAGGACTTACTACCGCTGCAACACTATGGATAGTGGCATGTCTTGGACTTGCAGTTGGAAATGGACTTTACAGTTTATCCATCACTGGAGCTATAATTGTATTTATAACTTTGACACTTTTAAAAAAAGCAGATAAGGCTATACAAAAAGGAAGAAGATCAAAAGAAGGAATTATGAGGGAAGACGAGGAGGTCACTGTAACTTTAAGTGATGATTAGCATTAAGTTAACCTTAAATAGATACAGCCTAGTAAATAGCCCATGGATAGGGATAAACCTATCCATGGGTTATAATTCTATCAAATATAAGTTCACAGGCACTATATCATTAAATGGTATAGGTTTACCATTTAATGATATAGAT